>JABFRG010001231.1 GCA_013141295.1 Polyangiaceae bacterium | reverse complement strand
CCCGGAGGTCCCCAAGACCAAGCAGTTGCACATGCGCCGCTACTCGCGGCCCCCGGCCTTCACGGTGGGGGGTGACGCAGAAGCGACCTTGGCGCCATCACGCACCGGTGCCGCAGCCAGCGCCTTCGCGATGGAGTCGGGCTTGCTCGAGGTGGCAGCGAGCGCCTCGGCGATACCGTCGGCCTTGGTGGCGGCGTCGATCTTCGCAGCGGGCGCTGCGGGGTCGAACTCCGGCTTCGCCTTCGCGGCGGCCATCTTTCCGGCCGATGGATTCTTGGCGGCGGCGATCTTCGAGATCGACGGCGCCTTGTGGGGAGCCGTGGCGGGCTTCGCCGCCGGGGCCTTGGCGACAGGGGCCTCTTTCACCGGCGGCTTCTCGGGCGCGGCAGCGGCTGGCGGCGGCGCCGCGGTCCCCTTTGCAGCCGCCGGCATCTCGGGTGAAGGCGCGGTCTTCGACACGTCTCCGTCGCTCCGGAGGCGCGAGGCCTCCACCGCGGGCGGCATCGAGGGCTGCAGACCGGGCGGGATCAAGCTGCCTTCGAAGGGCTTTCGCCGTTCGCGCAGGCGCTGGAGCACCGTCGGATTCTTCTTCTTCTTGGCGGCGAAGGGCGGAACGATGCGCAGCACATCGGCCGAGGCGGCCTTGAGCGCCGTCCAGAAACCGCGAGCATCCGCGTACCGCTCGTTGGGGTCGAGCGCGAAGGCCCGCTCGAAGACCCGCTCCACGGCGTCCGATACCTGCACGCCATGCCCATGGGCCGATGGTCGCGACTTGGGATCGAGCACCCGGTCGACGGTGGCCTTCACTTCCAGATCCTCGATGACCGCGCGATCGGAGAGGGTCTCGAGCACCATCAACGCGAGCGCGTAGACGTCGGTCCACGGCCCCGTCTCACCCAGCAATCGATGGAGCTGCTCCGGCGCCGCGTAGGCGGGGAACAGGATCTGCGCGCCCAGGTTCGGCCGAACCCCGGCGGCCGCCGCATCGACGGCGCTGCCCACGCCGAAGTCGAGGACCTTGGACCCGCAGCTCTCGCCCACTCGCACCAGGAAGACGTTGCTCGGATGCACCGAGAGGTGGGCGATCTTCTGCTCGTGGGCATAGGCCAGACCATCGGCCAAGCCGCCCAGCAGCCGCATCGTCTCGGCCAGCGAGCGACCGGTCTGGCGCTTCTCGCGTCGCCGCGAGAGGTGCCGCCCGAGGGACTCCCCTTCGAACCACTCGCGCACGAGGTAGGGCACCGAAGCGCCGGTGCGCGGCGCGATGGTGGTGCCGCTGGCGATGGTCTGGGCGATGTTGAGGTTTCCCCGTGCCAGCTGGTAGTGGAGCCGGCAGCCTTCCTGGAAATTGTCGACGATCGGACGTGCGAGTGCCGCGTCGAGAGTCGGGGGCAGGTTCAGGCACTTGATGGCGACCGTTGCGTCGACCGACAAGTGACGACCTTTGTAGACGACACTGAGAAGCCCCTCCCCCGCAAATTCGTCCACGCGGAAGTGGTCTCCCAGGATGTCTCCCACCAGATCGAGGGGCTCACCATCCATGGACTATCCATTCTGCACTGGTTGCGCGCCGGAACGCCAGTGCCGACCCGATGTCGCACTGTGCGCTGGTCCATCCACATCGGAACCGATGTAGACAGCATGGAAAAGTGCATCCACGCCGGCTTTGCTCCGGGAATCGCCCACGCTCAGCCGAGCCGCTCCAGCACCGCCACCACGTGCTCGGGGCTCGCCAGGCACAACTTACGTAAGCGATCGGCGTCGAAAAACGCCACCGTGGTGCCCGGCCGCGCCACCGCGGCGAGGCCCGTGGCGATCTGGTGGATGGCGTCGCGCACGCCGTAGAAGCTGTCGGCGCCGATGGTGGCCGCCGGCACCGTGCTGCTGCCTTCGAAGAGCGCGATCTCCCCGCGCGCCACCAGGCAGGCGACGCCGGGCACTTCGTTGGCCGGGAGCAGCATGGTCTCGCTGTCGAAGGTCTCCAGGCGCTGGATGCACGAGAGCATCTCGTCCCGCACCTGGACGTCGAGGGCGCCCATGGTCTCGTGCATGGAGAAGAACGAGTCGATACGGTGAATCTGCTTGGTCTGGGCGATGCGCTCGGCGAACTCCGGGAACTTGTCCATGGCCAGACGCATGATGGGCGCGGGGATGGTCCACACCTCGGCCACGCGCTCGGCGCGCAACGTGGCGGTGCATCGGGGATCGTTCTCCACCAGCACGCTCGACTCACCGAGCAGCCAGCCGGGAAAGCACGAGCGCACCAGCCACTGGCCGCCGGAGGGCTTCTCGAGCCACACGCCGATGAGGCCGCTCTTCACCACGAAGACGTTCTGCGAAGGCTCGCCTTCGGCCACCAGGGTCTCGCCGGGCGCGAGGGTGCGCAGCGTGACATTGGGCTCGATCCAGGCCCGCAAATCGTCGGGCATCCCGGCGAAGCTGCGGCAGAAGAAGAGGCTCGGCATGGGCCGCAGGCGGGCGCGGCTCTCCTCCAGGAGCACGTGCACCGGTGAGCCGGCGAACGCATCCTTGCCCAGGAGCGAGAGCCCCATGGCTGCGGCCTTCTCCAGCGAGACGAGGTCGAAGCGATCGCCGAACTCTCGCGCTGCCGCCTCGAGGTACCCCTTGGCGAGGCCGGTCTCGCCGAGCTTGGTCTCCACCTCGGCCATGGTCAGGAGCGTCGCGCCGCGCTTGTCGTGGTCGGCCAGCAGCCGCGGCAGAAGGTCGCGGGCCTCGCGCAGCGAATCGGGATCGCCGCGACGGATGGCGTTCTCGATGCGGGTCTCCGCCGGGTCCTCGGCCATCTCCAGCATGTCGAGCTGCTCGAGGCCATCGTCGGGCGCGGTGAGCTCGCCGAAGTCTCCGAGCTCGTCGGGCAGCCCACCGGCGGGCTTCGAAGATATCCGCCCGGCCGCCTGCGCGCGGCGCACCGCTTCGACCACGGCGTCGGGGTCGAGCACCGGGTCCATGGCGCCGGTCTCGTCCACCGCCAGGTCGGCCACGTGCAGATCGCCGGAAGAAGCGGCCAGCACCACCGTGACGGTCCACCCCTCGCCCGCCACGCGGCGGACCCGGCGCACGTCGCGCACGTCGAGGAGGCGCCCGAATTCCTGGCGCAAGAAGCTCGAAACCCTTTCCCAGACCTGTTCGCGGGTCACCTCGAGATCATAGATGCTTCCGGCGCGAACAGGTCTGGGAAAGGGTTTCGAGCTTCTTGCGCCAGGAATTCGGGCGCCTCCTCGAC
>JABFRG010000623.1 GCA_013141295.1 Polyangiaceae bacterium | reverse complement strand
GCCCGGCCGCCGCCGATCCGTTCGCGGTGCGCGGTCGATTTCCGCCTACTCCTTGGCGGCGTCGACCACGTCGGGCGCGGCGTCCACCACCGGCGGCGCCGAGTCCTTGACCTCGGCGGCGTCCTTCTCCGGCGCGGCGTCGGAAGCGGGCGCGGCGTCGCTGGCCGCCGCGTCCTTCTCCGCCGGGAGCCCCTTCTGCGTCTTCGACAGGTCCGAGGTGCACTTGCGCTGGCCGTCGGCCGCCGCCACGCAGATGAGGCCGGGCGCGCAGTCGCTGGCGTAGAAGCACGAGCCGCCTTCGGTGGCGGAGCTCGACGTGCTGCATGCGAGAGCCAACGCGACGAGCGCAGAGGCCACGACGGCGGACAAGGCGGGCGATGGGAGTGCGCGCATGGGCCTTACTGTAGCATCGTCCCGCGCGGTCGCGGGGAGGCCATGCGCGAGAAGAAGGTCAGGCGAGCGTGACGAGGACGTCGCCCTCGTTCACGGCTTGCGTCTCGGCGCAGTGAATCTTCTCCACCTTGCCTGCCGAGGGCGCTTCCACCGGCATCTCCATCTTCATCGACTCGAGGATCACCAAGGTCTGACCCTCGCTCACCGTGTCGCCCTCTTTGACTTCGATTTTCCAAACGGTTCCGGTGATGTGCGCGCTGACGGGGGTGGCCATTCGTGTCTCCTTGGGCAATCGTCGTATCGCGGAGCACCCCTGCAGCGCAACCGTCGCGGAACCGCGCGGCGGCGTGGCGAGATCGACACACCCGCGCCAAAGGCGGCCCGATGTCGTGGGTCCAAACCGTGAGCCAACAATTTTCCAGGCTCGCAGTGCGCACCGCGGCCCACACGCAACTTCACCGACCCACGAGTCCGAGGCCACCCCGCCGATGAACCAACGCGACAAAGACGTGATGAAGGAGAGCTCCGTGCTCTTCTCGCTCAAAGAGCTGATGACCCTGGAAGAGGACCGCCTCAAGAAGGAGGAGGACGCCCGGCTCGCGACGATACGCGCCTCGGAGGCGGCCCAGGCGGAGGCGGACCGGCGGACCCGCGAGGCCGAGGCGGCGCGAATGCGCGCCGAGGCCGATCGCAAGCTCCACGAAGAAGTGCGAGCTCGGGAAGAAGCTGCGCGCCTGGAGGCCATGCGCCAGGCCGAGGTGGAGCGGGCGCGGGTGGAAGCCGAGAGCCGCGGTCGCCTGGAGCAGATGGCGCGAACCCAGGCCCACGAGCGGGAGCTCGCGGCGCTGGCGCAGGACAAGAAGAAGAAGCGCCTCTCGCTCATGGTAGGGATCGGCGGCGCGGTGCTGCTGCTCACCATCGTCTCTTCCGGGGTCGCCCTGAAGCTCCAGGCCGACGCCAAGGCCGACGCCGACCGCCGTCACCAAGAGGAAGCCTCCGAGCACCAGGCCAAGATCGACAAGCTCGAGGCCGCCGCCCGAAGCCAGCACGACGAAGTCGAGCGGCTCAAGAGCGACGTGGAGCACGCGCAGGGGGCGGCCAAGGCCGAGGCCCAGGCCAAGCTCACCGCAGCCCAGACCAAGGAGCGCGAGGCCCAGGACGCACTGAAGCACGGAACCGCCGGCGTCTCCGGGCCCGGCGTGTCGGGTCCCGCCGGGCCCGTCAAGCCCAAGGCCAACTGCAAGTGCCCGGAGGGTGATCCCACCTGCCGTGTCAATCTGGACGGAACATGCTCGTGGCTCTGAGTGAACACACAAAACCTGGCGAAACCGATGCATTCGCCGTTTGCGTCTCTCGGCGCGAGCGGCTAGCCTTCCGGTTTAGGGATAGCGGGCTCTCGCCCGCAGCCTGCCGGTAGCCCTTGCCGTTGAAACTGGGGCCAGGAAGTAGAGGCCCGCATGACTGGACGTGAGAACAACATGGCGGAACAGAAAGAAAGCTCGGTTCTCTTCTCCCTCAAAGAGCTGATGACGCTCGAGGAAGACCGGATCAAGCAAGAAGAAGCCGACAAGCAGCGGCAAGTACAAGCGCAGCTTCACGCCCAGCAAGAAGCCGAGCGCCGCCAACGCGAAGCCGAAGAGGCCCGCTTCCGCGCCGAAGAAGAGCGCAAGCGAGCAGAGGATCTCCGGCAGCGCGAAGAGAACATGCGCCTCGAGGCCATCCGTCAGGGTGAAATCGAGAAGGCCCGCGTCGACGCGGAGAACCGCGCGCGCATGGAGGCCATGCAGAAGCAGCAGGAGCACGAGCGCAACCTCACGGCGCTCACCCAAGACAAGAAGAAGAAGACGCTCACCTACATGCTCGTGGGCGGCGGCATTCTCCTCTTCGTCGTGCTCATCGGCGGCGGCTTCGGCATCAAGACCATGCTCGACTCCCGCGCGGCTTCCGACAAGAAGCACCAGGAGGAGATGAAGGCGAGCGAAGAGAAGCTGGCCAAGCTCCAGTCCGATCTCGCGTCGCAACAGGACGAGGTCGAGAAGCTCAACGCGTCGCTCGCTACCGCGAAGACCGACACCGAGCGCGACATCGCCAAGAAGGCCCTCGAAGCGGCGCAAGCCAAGGCCAACGCGACCAAGGCGGCCATCAGCGCCGGCGGCGGTGGCGGCGGCGTTCGTCCGCCCACGGGCAATGGCGGCGGCGGCGGTGGCGGCAAGCCGGCGAAGCCGTGCAACTGCACCCCAGGCGACCCGCTCTGCTCCTGTCTCTGAGCGCGCAATCGCTTGGAACACAACTCACGACCGCCGTACTCGCGTGATCGCGGCGGCCCCCAGCAACGACGGTATCCGGTCAAGCCCAAGAAGCCGGCACTGGATCCCAGCGAGCGCCTCATCATCGGTCTTCAGCCGGTGCGCGAGGCGCTTCGCGTTCACGGCGCCAGCCTTCATCGGGTGATCGTCGAACAGAGCGAGTCTCCCACGCTGGAGGCGCTGGCCCGCTTCGCCACCGAGCGTGGCGCCAAGCTCGAGCGCGCCCCCCGGGCGGATCTCGACCGCTACGCGGAGCGACACCAAGGGGTGGTCGCCTTCGCGGCGCCGCTCGCCATGCACGCCTTCGAGCCGGGCGATCTCGGGCCCACCGCCCTGGTGCTCGCCCTCGACGAGCTGGAGGATCCGCAGAACTTCGGCGCCATCCTCCGGTCGGCGGTGGCGCTCGGTGCAGACTGCATCCTCTGGCCGGAGAACCACTCGGCGCCGCTCTCGCCCGCGACGTTCCGCGCCTCCGCGGGCGCCGTGGAGCACGCAAAGCTCTGTCGCGTCCCGAGCCTCACCAGCGCCCTCGACGCGGCCCGCGAGGCTGGCGTCCAGGTCATCGGCCTCGACATGGGCGGCGAGCAAGAGCTCGGCGCGCTCGACCTCAAGGGTCCGGTTCTCCTGGTGGTGGGCGCCGAAGGCAAAGGCCTACGCAAGCCGGTCAAGCAGCGTTGCACGTCACTGGCGCGGCTGCCCATGAAGGGCCCCATCGGCTCGCTCAACGCCTCGGTGGCGGCAGCGCTGTCGCTCTACGAGATCTTGCGCCAACGCGCATGACCGTCCGCACCGAAGTCGCCTACCCGGTCTTCACCATCATCCTCTCCCGGCCGGAGCGCCGTAACGCCGTGGATGGCCCCACGGCGCTGGCGCTCGCCGACGCGTTCCGCGCCTTCGAGGAGGACCCGCACGCCAAGGTCGCGGTGCTCTTCGGCGAGGGCGGGACGTTCTGCGCCGGCGCCGATCTCAAGGCGCTCGCGGAGGGCAACGGCAACCGCCTTCACGAAGAGGGCGACGGGCCCATGGGACCGTCGCGCATGGTGCTGGAAAAGCCCCTCATCGCGGCCATCGCCGGGTTCGCGGTGGCGGGCGGCCTCGAGCTGGCGCTGCTGGCGGACCTCCGGGTCGTCGAAGAGGACGCTACGTTCGGTGTATTCTGCAGGCGTTTCGGCGTTCCCCTCATCGACGGCGGTACCGTTCGCCTCCCGCGGGTGGTGGGCCTGGGGCGCGCCCTCGACATGATTCTCACGGGTCGCCCGGTGGACGCCACCGAAGCCCTCGCCATGGGTCTCGCCAACCGGGTGGTCCCCAAGGGCCAGGCGCGGGACGCCGCGGAAGCCCTGGCGCGCGACATCGCCGCCTTCCCCCAGGCCTGCATGCGCAGCGACCGCGCGAGCACCTACGCCGCCCTCGATGCGCCCTTCGACCAGGCCATGCGCGGCGAGTTCGCGCGGGGCATGGACACCATCCGCACCGGCGAGACGCTCGCCGGGGCCACCGCCTTCACCGAAGGCAAGGGCCGCAGCGGCGCATTCTGACGGTCGTCAGACGTCTTTTTCGAAGTTCAGGGTCTGGCGGTTGCGGAGGCTCGCCGGGGTGTCCACCAGCGGCATGAGCGGCGCCAGGATGGAGTTCACGCGCGAGGCCAGCGTGCGCTGGGCGTCGCGGGTCACCAGCGACTCCGACTGGAAGAGCGCGAAGCCGACGTAGTCGTTCATGAGCTGGAGGAGCCATGCGTCCTCGTCGGCCCCCGCCAGTGCCACGATGTTCTTGGCCACGCGCTCCGCCTTGAGTGTGCCGTTGGGCAGCGGGCCCGCACCTTGGAACAGCGGATCGTAGACCCCGGCGCCGGTGGCGAAGCGCGAGAGACCGGCGCGGAGCTCGGCGCCCTTCCCTTGCTCGTCACAGGATCCATGCACCGCGGCCAGCGCGGGGTTGAACGCCTCGACGATGGCCTCCGGCCCCTGCGGCCGCGAAGGTGCGAGCCGCAACAAGCCGCCGGAGACGAGCTGGTAGATGGCCTTGGTGAGCTCGAACTCGAGGAGCCCCAGCGCGCGCCCCACCTCGGCGATGTTCTTCTTGCCGTCGCACTCGTCGTAGACCGCCTGGAGCTCTTCGGGCGGCAGCTTGATGCCGAAGATCTGCGCCGGCACGTAGGTGTCGTTGGGCACCTTCTCGCGGAAGAACTGAAGCTCGTCCATGCGCCGGGCGGCCTCCATGAGGAGCCCGCTGGCGTTGAGGCTGAAGCGACGACCGACGATGCGCGTCTCGTCGAACCCCTCCAGGAAGACGAACGTGCCCTCGCCGGCGTGCAGGGCGCCGAAGACGACCTCCTCGATCTGCCGGTTCATCATCGGGTACAGGGCTTCCGGCGTCACCAGACCGAGCTCGATGGCCATCTCGCCCAGGCGCTTGCCGGACTCCTCGCAGGCAGTGAGGATCGCCTCCAGATCCTCGCGCGAGGAGACGACGCCGAAGCGGAACATGATCTCCCCGAGGCGCTCCGCGGACACGGTGGTGAGCGACGCGATGACGTTGCCGCCCTCGAAGAAGATCGAGCGAATGCCGGAGTCGGTGTACAGCACCAGCTCACCGCGCCAGCCCGCTTGCGCCGCCAGCGTCACCACGTCCGAGAGCGCCCCCGGCGCGTGGAGCTCGCCGGCCCAGCGCACGGCGCGCCGCTCCCCCGCGGGCACGAGGAGAAGAATCTCTTCGGGCGCCCGGAGAACGCGCCACTCCCCTGCCCGGGATCGAAGCGCAGTGCTCGCTTCGCGTCCCAAGGGGTGCATGGTCCCCGTGGAGTCGATGCGTAGCCGGTCCTCACGATCGGACATGGCGACGAGCATACCCAACGTTGTGGGTTTCGTCACAAAACGCGGCGAAAGGTTCAGGAATCGCCGGGGAAAGTGCAGCTCGACCGGTTTTGCCGGGGTGGGCACCCGGGGTCAAAGGTCACCCGGACGGAGATTTACCGCCTGCACGGGCGCGCACTTTTCTTTCACGGCGCGGCGCCCAGCGGGCTCCAAGCGCATGGACAATCCTTTCCTTCTCCTTGTTGTCTTCTCTACGGTCCTCACCGCTCCCCTCGGCTGCAGCAGCGATCCACAGAGCGCACCCGACGCCGGTCCCACGCCGACGACCGGCGACGCGGCAACCCTCGACGGCGGCGCATCGGTCGATGCCGCGAGCGACGCGGGCAGCGACGGCAGCGCGGATGCTGCCCCCGCGTGCACCGATCTGTCGAATGACGGCGCGGTGGTGCGGCCCACGGTGGTGGACGCCCCGCTGCCCACTGGAACCGGCGGCGTCGTGCCCCCGGGTCGCTCCACGCTGGTGGCGGTTCGCTACTACGGCGGAGGCATCGTGATCTCCCCGACGGAGACCTGGCAGGAGGCCGCGCGCTTCGAGGGCGGGCGCTTCGCCATCGTCTTCCGGCGCAACGGCGGCGTCGAGCAACGCACCGCCGGCGACCTCACCTTCAGCGGCACCAAGGTGACCACCACCGCCACGTGCCCCACCGCGGACATCCCCCGCGACGCACAGTACGGCGCGAGCGGCGACACCTTCTGGGTCATCGACGCGAAGGACGCGCGGGTCCTCGAGTTCCAGCGCACGGGCCCTTAGCCGCATCGAAGGCCGCCTGTGGTAGCCTGCGGCCACCGCGATGACGTCCTCCCCCACCGCCCCCGGCCCTCGCTTCGCAGCTCCTGCCGATCTGGAGCAGGCGCTGGCGGAGACGTACCTGTGCGACGATCGCACGGGCCTCGTGGCCTGGCTCGCGCTGTCGCTCGGCAAGCCGCTCCTGGTGGAGGGGCCGCCGGGCGTGGGCAAGACCGACCTCGCGCGGGCACTCGCTCGCGCGACCGGCCGCGAGCTGCTCCGCATCCAATGCTACGAAGGCCTCGACGAGGGGCGCGCGCTCTACGAGTGGAACTACGCCAAGCAGATGCTCTACACCACGCTCCTGCGCGGTACGGTGGACGCAGAGCTCGCCGGAGCCACTTCGGTGACGGAAGCTTCCGCGCGCCTCGCGAACGTCGAAGGCACCTTCTACGATCGCCGCTTCCTCTTGGCGCGCCCGCTGCTCCAGGCGCTCGAGAGCCCGGTGGGCGCTGCCCTCCTCATCGACGAGGTGGACCGCGCGGATCCCGAGTTCGAGGCGTTCCTTTTGGAGTTTTTGGCGGAGAACCAGGTGAGCATCCCGGAGCTCGGCACGGTTCGCGCGGTGCACCCGCCGCTGGTGGTGCTCACCTCGAACGGTACCCGCGACATGACCGACGCCCTGCGTCGGCGGTGCCTCCACTTGTTCCTCGACTACCCGCCGCCCTCGCGCGAGCAGCGCATCCTCGAGCTCAAGGTGCCCGGTCTCTCGGCCGCGCTCGCCCAGAGCATCGCGGCCTACCTGGCCGAGGTGCGGAAGCTCGATCTGCGCAAGGTCCCGTCCATCTCCGAGTCCATCGACTGGGCGCGGGCGCTCCTGCTGCTCGGCCGCACTGCCCTCGACGCCGCGACCATCGAGAGCACGCTCTCGGTGCTGGCCAAGTACGAGGAAGACCGCCAGGCCCTGGCGGAGGGCGCCGCGGCGCTGCTGCAGAAGCTCCCCTGAAGCTCAGCGGAGCTCGGCCACCTGGGCGCCGAAGATCTTCTCCAGGCCCGAGAAGAGCGGATCGCCCACCTCCACCCGATAGCTGGACCCCAGCGAGAACAGCGCCTCGGTACCGTCGCCGGAGGAGAGCTGGAGCGACACCGGGCAATCGCCACGCGACTCCACCAGGAGCGCACGCACCTGTTCGAGCTCGCGGTCGGTGGTGGTCTCCAGCGGCAGGCGGATGGCCAGCGCCGAGGTGTCGCTCTTGACGGCGTCGATGAGCGGAATGACCTCGTTGAGGAGAATCGTCGCCTCCCGCGTGTCTTCGTTCTCCTCCGGCGCGTCGTCGCCCCGATGCGGAAAGCTCACCTTTCCGGTGACCAGCACCGGCATGCCGGCGGTGAGCACGTGCGCGTAGGTGTCGATGGCCGCCCCGCGCACCTTCACGTTGACGCGCCCCGAGAGATCCTCGAGCTCGAAGAAAGCGATCTTGCCGCCGCCGTCTTTGAACACGCGCTCGCGGTAGCCCTCGACCATGCCCGCGAGCCGCACCACCGACCAGTCGGCCATGGTGTTGCACGCGTCGGCCGGCGCCGCGCCGAGCTTGGAGAGCGCTTTGTCGCCGCGGATGTAGCGCTGGAGCGGGTGCCCGGAGACGTAGAAGCCCAGCGCCCGCTGTTCGCGCACCAGCGCCTCTTGCCGGTCCCATGGCGGGCACGGCAGGTACTCGCTGGCGCCACCGCCTTCGCTCTTGCCCTTGGCGGCGTCGAAGAGACCGAACAGGTTCGCCTGGCCGCGTTCCCGGTCGCGGCTGGCAGATCGCGAGCGCTCGAGGGCCACCTCGATGGATGCGAAGGCCCGGGCCCGGCTGGTATTGCGGGGCAAGGTGGAGTCGAAGGCGCCGCACTGCACCAGCGCTTCGAGCACGCCCTTGTTGATGCGCTTGGCGTCGACCCGCGATCCGAAGTCGAACAGATCGGCGAAGGGGCCGCCGGCGGTGCGCGCCTCGAAGAGCGTATCGAGCGCCGACTCGCCCACCCCGCGCACGGCGCCGAGGCCGAAGCGAATCTGCGGGCCGAGACGGTCCTTCATCTTGTCGGTGCGGCGCCGCTCCTTGTTCCCCTCGGGATGCGTGTAGACCACCTTGAAGTCCATGTCGCTCTCGTTCACGTCCGGGGGCAGCACGGTGATGCCCATGGATCGCGCGTCGGCGATGGTCCGCACCACCTTGTCGATGCGGTCCTTGTCGGAGGTCAAGATGCCGCAGAGGAGCTCCACCGGGTAGTGGGTCTTGAGGAACGCCGTCTGGTAGGTGATGAGCGCGTAGGCCGCGGAGTGGCTCTTGTTGAAGCCGTAGCCGGCGAAGTACTCGAGGAGGCTGAAGATCTGCTCGGCCTCCGCCTCGACCACGCCCTTGCCCTTGGCGCCGTCGACGAAGGTGCTCTTCTGCTTGGCCATCTCCTCGGGCTTCTTCTTGCCCATGGCGCGCCGGAGAAGGTCGGCGCCGCCCAGCGAGTAGCCGGCCAGCGCCTGGGCGATCTGCATGACCTGCTCCTGGTAGACGATGACGCCGTAGGTGGGGAGCAAGAGGTGGTCCACCAGCGCGTGCATCTTGGCGATGGGCGCGCGGCCGTGCTTGCGGTTGACGAAGTCGCCGACCATGCCCGAGGCCAGCGGACCGGGACGGTAGAGCGCCACCGCGGCGACGATGTCCTCGAAGCAGTCGGCGCGCAGATCCTTGAAGAGCTGCTGCATGCCGCTCGATTCGAGCTGGAACACGCCCTTGGTTTCGCCGGACCCGAGGAGCGCGTAGGTGGGCTTGTCGTCGAGGGGGATCTTCGAGATGTCGAAGGTCTTGCCGGCGCGCTTCACGTCCGGGCGAGCGTTGATGAGGCGCACCGCGATGTCGACCACGGTGAGCGTCTTGAGGCCGAGGAAGTCGAACTTCACCAGCCCCGCCAGCTCGACGTCGTCCTTGTAGTACTGGGTGATGTACCCGTCGGCCTTCTCGTCCTTGAAGACCGGCACGTGGTCCCAGAGCGGACCTTCGCTGATGACGATGCCGGCGGCGTGCTTGCCGGCGTGGCGCGTGAGCCCTTCGAGCTTCTGCGCCTGGGTCAAGAGCTCCTTGATCTTCGGCTCGGTGTCGTAGCGGGCCTTGAGCTTGGGCTCGATCTCCAGGCTCTCGGCGATGCTGTAGGTCTCCGCCGGGTTCTTCCGGGGAATGAGGTTCGCCACCATCTGGCCCTCGGCGGGCGAGATGCCGCAGGCGCGGGCCACGTCCTTCACCACGCTCTTGGCCTTGAGCTCGGCGAAAGTGGCGATCTGCCCAACGCTCTCTTCGCCGTACTTTTGCTGCACGTAGCGAATGACGCCGTCGCGCTTGTCCATGCAGAAGTCGACGTCGAAGTCGGGCATGGAGACGCGTTCCGGGTTCAGGAAGCGCTCGAAGAGCAGGTTGTACGGGATGGGGTCGAGATCGGTGATGCGCATCGCGTACGCGACGATGGACCCGGCGCCGGAGCCGCGGCCCGGCCCCACCGGAATGCCGTGGTCCTTGGCGTAGCGAATGAAGTCCCAGACGATGAGGAAGTAGCCGGGGAATTTCATCCCGGCGATGATGTCGAGCTCGAGCTGGAGGCGCGCGTGGTAGGCGCCTTCGTCCACCTGCTTGCCCACCGCGCGGAACTCCACGAAGCGCGACTCGAGGCCTTCCTTGGCCACGTGGCGGAAGTAGCTCTCGGTGTCGTAGCCCTGCGGCACCTTGAAGGTGGGGAGCATGGGCGAGCCGAGCTTCAGCTTGAGGGCGCTGCAGCGCTCGGCGATCGCCAGCGTGTTCTTCACCGCCTCGGGGTCGTCGCGGAAGAGATGCGACATCTCGTCCGGCGTCTTCAGGTACATCTCGCTCGAGCCGTGGTGCCGCTCCTTCGACTCCTCGTAGCTCCGGCCGTTCTTGATGCACGAGAGATAGAGGTGCGCGTCGGCGTCCTCGCGAGCCCCGTAGTGCACGTCGTTGGTGGCCACCCGGGCGAGCCCCATGTCGTCCGCCAGGTTCTTCAGGATGCCGTTGAGGATCGGCTGCTCCGGTAGCCCGTGATCCTGCAGCTCGACGAAGAGCTGGTCCTTGGGGAACACCGCGGTGAGGCGCTCGAGCATGCCACGGCCCGCGGCTTCGCCCTCTTCCAGGACCTTCTGCGCCACCAGCCCGCCCATGCAACCGGTGAAGCCGATGAGGCCCTTGGTGCGCCCCTCGAGATCCTCGAGCTTGATGGCGGCGCGCCCGTCGATGGGCGCCACGTGACCGCGCGACACGAGCCAGATGAGGTTGCGGTAGCCCTCTTCGGTCTCCGCCACCAGCGGCAGGTGGTGCGTATGCGCGCCGGCGCTCACGTCGAGCTCGCAGCCGATGATGGCCTGGACGCCGGCTTCCTTCGCCGCCTTGTAGAAGGTGATGGCGCCGAACATATTGGCGTGGTCGGTCATTGCCACGGCCTTCATGCCGAGCTTGGCCACCCGCTTGGTGAGGTCCTTCACCTTCAGCGCGCCGTCCAACATCGAGTACTGCGTGTGGACGTGGAGATGGACGAACTCGCTCACGGAGTCCTCGCTACCAGCTTACGCGGCGACGGTGAAGGGTGGCGGCGCCGAGTCCCGTGTCGGTCCGCCACGTTGACGCAATGCGGCAGCATTTCCGGGCAGTTGGCGTGGGTCGGGGTTTTCTGGCACTGTTTGTCTTGTCCTTGCGCGCCACGAAGTACCTATGGTGTAACGGAGCGCGCTTTCACGCGGAGGAGTCATGATGAAGCTTAGAACAGCGGTAGTGCTCGGTGGAGTTGGGTTGAGCGTCCTCGGCGTAGCCGTAGCGCAGCAAGGTTGCAGCAGCGACGATCCGGGAGCGTCCGCCGGCGCAGGCAAGACGCCGCCGAAGCGCCCGGACGGGCCCGCCACCACGTCGACCGACAATCGTACCTACGCCATCGCCGAGCTGAAGCTCGGTCTCAACAACGACTGGAAGAAGTACGGCTACGACCTCGACGGCAAGGTGTCGGTCTCCGGCGCCAAGGACGTCTGCAAGCCCCGCGCGGGCGCCGACAAGAAGGTCCACGCCGACGGCGACAGCGGCATCGACAACGCCTTCGGGCAGTTCATCGTGCCCACCCTCACCAGCATTCCCAACGTCACCGACCTCGAAGGCACCGTGAACGACGCCTTCAAGCAGGGCAGCTTCGGCGTGCTCTTCCAGGTGAAGGGCCTGGTCGACGGCGCCCCCAACGCCACCGGCCTCTCCGGGCAGATCTTCAACGCGCTGAAGCTCGGCAAGACGCCGGCCTTCGACAAGACCGACGTGTGGCCGGTGAACAAGCAGCTCCTCTCGGGCGGCACCGTCGACAGCGGCTCCAAGATCAAGTTCTCCAACTCCTACATCTCCGCCGGCACCTTCGTCAGCGGCGATCCCTCGACGGTCACCCTGAGCCTCTCGCTCGCCGGCGTGAGCATCGACCTCGACATCAACAACGCCATCATCACCTTCGACGCGAAGACCGGCACCTCCGGCATCATCGCGGGCATCCTCGACGCCAACAAGCTGGGCGACCAGATCAAGAAGGTGGTCCCGAAGATCCCGCAGCTCGCATGCAACACGAGCATCGAGGGCACGGTCCAGTCGGTGGTCGACACCATCACCTCCAACGCCGACATCATGATCGGCGGCAAGCCCAACGCTTCCGCCGAGTGTGACGGCATCTCCATCGGCGTCGGCTTCACCGTGAAGGAAGTCGCCAACCCCACCACCGCGGTGGACCCCGATCCCGCCGGCGGGCCGCCGAACTGCAGCGGCGACGGCGGCACCGACAGCGGGAACCCGCAGGACGCCGGCACCGACTGATCTTCCCTCACGCCCCCTAGCGTGTGAGAACGGCCCGTAGAGATACGGGCCGTTTTTGCGTCCGCGGTGGTATGAAGGCCTGGATGCACCTCTTCGGTCTGACCGGCGGGATCGCCTCGGGAAAGAGCTCCGTCGCCGCGCGCTTTCGTTCGCGTGGGGTGCCGGTCATCGACGCCGACCAGGTGGCCCGCGAAGTGGTGGCGCCGTCGACCCCCGGCTTCGACGAAGTGGTGGCGCGCTTCGGCGGCGAGCTGGTGCGAGAGGACGGCACCCTCGACCGCAAGGCGCTGGGCGCGCGGGTGTTCGCCGACGCCGCGGCACGTCGAGATCTGAACGCGATCCTGCATCCGAAGATCGCGGCGCGCACCATGGAGCACGCGGCCACCCTCGCCGCCGCCGGGCACCCGCTCGCCTGCTACGAGGCCGCGTTGCTGGTGGAGAACGGCGTGGTCGAGGCGTTCCGTCCGCTGGTGGTGGTGGCGGCGTCCGAGGCTTCACAGGCCCAGCGGGCCGCGGCACGCGATGCCCAGACGACGGCCGAGGTGGAGCAGCGAATCCGGGCGCAAATGCCCCTCGCCGACAAGGTGCGAGTCGCGGACTTCGTCGTCGACAACGACGGGACCCTCGCAGACCTGCAAGCCAAGGCCGACGTCACCCTGGACGCCATCACCGACCGGCTGGGCCTGAGCCGCTTTCCTCCCCAAGCGCCCGCGGTCCCGGTACACTTGCCCCCGTGACGCGGAGCTCGCCCCTTTGACCAACACCAAGCAGGGAACCGGTGTTTCCTCGCCCTTCGGAGGGCCCGAGCCGCCGCGTGGGGATACCGGCGGCGGGTTCTCCTATGCCGGGCTCGTGCTCCTGTTCGCGCCGAACTTCGCCCAGTTCCAGCCGGCCTACCTTCTATCGGCCCAGACGCTGACCATCGGACGCGACGCCAGCAACGCGGTGTGCGTCCCCGAGCAGGCGGTGAGCCGTCAGCACGCCCGGGTGGAGTGGAACGGCGAGCGCTGGATGCTCAGCGATCTCGGGAGCCGCAACGGCACCATCGTCGACGGGCAGTACGTGCGCCAGCTCGAGCTCGATCAGGGCTGCGAGATTCGCGTGGGTGACGCCATCTTCAAGTTCGTGGAGACCGGCGCCGAGAAGTTCGTGGCCTACCGCATCGACGGCACCTGCGGCGCCGAGCGACGCGCGAAGATGCTCTACGAGGAGCTGGTGGGCGGCGCGCAGATGGACCGCATCGCCGCCGATCTCGAGCGCATCGCGCGCACCGAGCTCTCGTGCGTCATCCTGGGCGAGACCGGAACCGGCAAGGAAGTGGCGGCCCGGGGCCTGCATCGGGCGAGCGAGCGCACGGGCTCGTTCCAGGCCATCAACTGCGCCGCCATTCCCCACAACCTGCTGGAGAGCGAGCTCTTCGGCTACCGTCGCGGGGCGTTCTCCGGCGCCGATCGCGACAAGCCCGGCCTCATCAAGTCCGCCGACGGCGGCACGCTGTTCCTCGACGAGATCGGCGACATGCCGCTCGAGGCGCAAGCCAAGATGCTCCGCGTGCTGCAGGCCCGCGAGGTGTTTCCGCTGGGCGCCACCACGCCGGAGCGGGTCGACATTCGCGTGGTGTGCGCCACGCACCGCGATCTCCTCGGCTACGTGAAGGAAGGGCGCTTTCGCGGCGACCTCTTCGCGCGACTCAACGAGCACGTGGTCCGCCTCCCGCCGCTCGCCGAGCGCAAGGAAGACATCTTCCTGCTGTCGCAGGTGTTCGTGAAGCGCTACGCGGCGGCCACCAGCTTTCCCGCGCCGAAGCTCACGTTCCCTTTCATGATGGCGCTCCTCCACTACGACTGGCCCTTCAACGTGCGCGAGCTCGAGAGCTGCATCAAGCGCGCGGTCGCTCTCTGCGCCGGTGCGCCCCTCGATCGCGCGCACCTGCCCGACGCCATCCGCGAGCACATGCGGACCTACTCGGACAAAGGTGCCGGCGCGCCGCAACCGGCCCAGGCGCCGCGGGCAGCCTCGGCTCCCCCTACCCTGCGCGGCACTCCCAGCGAGGCCGAGCTCCGGGAGCTCTTGGCCAAGCACAAGGGCAACGTGGCCGCCGTCGGGCGCGAGTTCAACAAGGAGCGCATGCAGGTGCACCGCTGGCTCCGCAAGTACAACATCGACGTGAACACCTACCGCGACTGAAGGTGCGCGCCTCCGAGGAGCCTACGGGCGCGCGGGCAGCAGGTTGATGCGGCGCTCGACCTTGCCGACGGTGAACTTCACCGCGATGCCCTGCGAGGTCTTGATAACGGGGAAAAGCGGGGTGATCTGCGAGAACTCGTCGCGGGGCCCGCTGATGAACACGCCCTGGGGCACGTCGGCGATGATGACGCCCGCGTGCCCGCCGTCCTCGTCGGTCCCCTCGTAGAGGCCATTGACCGAGTCCGTCGGCTGCACCTGCGCGCTCCACCCGAGCTTGACCCCGTCGCCCAGGTCCACGGTGCCGGCGGCGCTGCCAGCGTCGTAGTGCCCGTCGACGGTCCACGTCCCGACCTTCGTCTGGAACGAGGCTCCGGGCGCGGCCGTCACGTTGAACCACTGGGTATGCGTCGACGCATTGGTACGGTCGCCGCAGAAGAAGATCTCCGCGCGGCCCCCTTCGGTGGCGAGGCCCACCCGGACCGTGCTGCCCTCGACCGCCCCCACGTAGGCGCGGAGTGGCGTTTCGGTTTCCGAGGTGCTGGAGCACGAAAGGAGGCATGCTACGGATACGAAGACGATAGAAGAGCCGAGGTTTCGCATCGCGGTCCTTAAGTCGTAGCAAAGAGTCCGGCCCGAGTCTCCCGATGAATCCCCGCACGATCGGTCAGCGCTACGTCCTCGAAGTCCTCGCCGGCACCGGCGGCATGGGCTCGGTCTACCGTGCGCTCGACCAGAAGACCCGGGCTCGGGTCGCCGTGAAGGTGGTGGCGCACCGGCCCCGGCGCGCCTCGAAGAGTGGCGAGACGCGTTTCGACCGTGAGGCAGCGGTGCTGGCCGACGTGCGCCACCCGGGCATCGTCCGCTACATCGATCACGGCGACTGCGCGGAGGGGCACTACCTGGTGATGGAGTGGGTGGGCGGCGCGTCCCTCGCGGAGCGCCTTCGGCAGGGGCCGCTGGCCGAGGCCGACGCCCTCGAGCTCGGGGAGCGCCTCGCCCATGCGCTCGCCTACCTGGCGGAGCGCGGCATCGTGCACCGGGACGTGAAGCCCGACAACGTCATGCTCGCCGAGGGCGACGTCACGCGCCCGATCCTGGTCGACTTCGGCATCGCCCGGACCCTGCACGGCGAGGCGCTCACGCGCACCGGCGCCATGCTGGGAACCCCGCGCTACATGGCGCCGGAGCAAATTCGCGCGCCCACCAAGGTAGACGGGCGGGCCGACGTGTTCTCGCTCGGCTGCGTGCTCTTCGAGTGTCTGGCCGGTCGCGCCGCGTACGACGATCCCGATCCCGTCACCGTCCTGTCGCGCATTCTCCTGGATCCGCCGCCGCGCCTGGCCTCCCTGATGCCGCATGTCGCGCCGGCGCTCGACGCGTTCGTCGCTCGCCTTCTCGCCCGGGGCGCTCGGGAGCGGCCGCTGCCCGATGCGGCGCTCCTTCAGTCGTTCGCCGCGCTGCGCGCAGGCAGTGCGGTCGCCGTGCGCTTCGATGCGCCGGGCTCCGTCGCCGGCACCCTCGCCGATGAGCAGCGGCGCGCGCTCGCCCGAGCTTGGCGCCGCGACGGACCGCTCTTTGGCCGCACCGCGGAGCTCGCCGAGGCCTCGTCGATGCTCCAGGAGCAGGGCGTCGTGGTCATCTGGGGACCACCCGGCGTGGGGAAGACCCGCATCGCGCAGGAGCTGGTGGCCCATGCCGGCGCCGAGCCGCTGGTGTTCGAGAACCCGCGCGACCTCGAAGAGGCGCTTCGCGCGCACGGCACGTCGCCCGAGCAGGCCGCCGAGTTCTGGGAGGCACAGGAGGACGTGGTCGGCGTGTTCGACGGCGGCAAACTATCAGACGCAGCCCAAGTGCTGGACAAGACCGCCAATCATGTATTGAGCGACCTCATTGCACGGGGCGATATGAGCGGCAAGACTGGCGCAACCTTG
>JABFRG010000190.1 GCA_013141295.1 Polyangiaceae bacterium | reverse complement strand
GCGGCGGACCCGGCGCACGTCGCGCACGTCGAGGAGGCGCCCGAATTCCTGGCGCAAGAAGCTCGAAACCCTTTCCCAGACCTGTTCGCGGGTCACCTCGAGATCATAGATGCTTCCGGCGCGAACGGCCGAGTTCCCTGCGCACCTTCACCCGCAACCGGGCTTTCACCGGTGTTGAAGACGTTCCTTGCACGCGTTTTTCAGGGACTGAGAGGCATGCGTCGCGAGTCGCTCGGCGATGGAACGCGGGCAGTTTGCATGCCCCACGAACCGGATCAGGTTCTCGCGCGCGACTTCGTCCCAAACCCCAGAGAGGAGGAAGTCCACGCATGTCTGAATCACCTCCGGGTGCGTGCGCTGGGCCGTGGCGATGCGCTGCACCTGCCACCGAGCCTCGTGCAGCGAAGCGAGCAGCTCCTCTGCGGGCACCCGCTCTCCTTGGCCCGCCCGGAAGAGGGGCCACTGCGCAGCGAGCGAGTCGTACGACAGCCTTGCCAGGGCCGCGACGGCCTGCTCCGGCTTCTCCTTCGGTAGATACTGCAGTTCCTGGCTGGCCCCGGTTGGCAGATGCCGAAGAAAAGGCACGTACTCGCGCTTGCTTGGCACGAAGTGCAGCTCGAAGTCGCGCTGCCCCGCAAAGCTGTAGCGGAGCGGATCTCCTGTTTCCTCCAGCCCAAACGTACCCAAGTGCTCCTTGATGAGCCCAGGGAGGACGCGACCAAGGGCGGTTGCCCTGGGGCGGGGAATCGCAGCCAGCGCGATTTCGAGCGCGGCGAGCGCTTCCCGCATTCCCTCGATCGTCAGAGAAGGCGCGAAGGGCACGGGCGTCGGCAGTGAGACTTCCCGCGCAGCCCCCTTCGCCAGGAGCCAGGCGTCGATGACCCGCTCCGACTGCGCCGCGACCACCACGCCACGGGTACCGGGCGAAAGCTCGGCCAGTCCCTGCGCGAGGTCCAGATTCCTGTTGGCCCAGTCATCATCATGCATCGCGCACGAGAACGTCCACCGTCCGGACTCGAATGCGTCGACCACGAACGCCCCGGCTCTCCGGTCGAGGAGCTCGAACGGCGCGAAGCGCCGCATCCTTACCGTATCCTCGGCATCGACCGTCGGCGTCTCGAACAACGGTTTCCGACGGCCGCTCTCGCACGCGTCAGCGTCCAGGTGAATGGACCAAGCCAGCAACATCTCGCGGGATGTGACTCCGCGCTTCACCCTTCGCCCACCCGCACCCGGGCTTTCACGAGGCGCTCGAAGGCGCAGAGGGAGCCGGCGATGAGGATCCAGACCAGCGAGTGCCCGCTGAAGACCCCATTTCCGCCGTCTTGCGGGTGCGCCAGCACGTTGGCCGCGGAAGCCCACAGCCCGCCCTCTTCCGGCGGGGGCGGCGGCACCAGGACGAGCATCACGATCCAGGTGGTGGTCGTCGCGAAGGCCATGACGAACCAGCCGAAGAAACCGGCCCAGAGGCTCATCACCGAGGGGAGCGGCCCCTTGGCCACCTTCTCGCGGTCCACGCCGTCCATCACCCGATGCACCGCGTGGTGCCCGATGGCCACGATGGCGACCGGTGAAACCCAGAAGCCCAACATGGCCAGCATGGCCAGCCGCGGCGACACGCGGAACAGCTCGCCGAGCCAGGGAGAGAGCGCGGCGAAGGCGATGCCGAGAGCCGTGAGCAAACCGAAGAGCAACACCGCGCTGATCCACGCGACCGGATCCAAGGCCCACTTCTTCAACACACACCTCCAGCGGCTTTCGCCATCGATGATTGAGGCTCGAGGGTAACACGGCGTAGGATTCGCGCATGGCATCCCGGATCGTCCACCTCGAGCTTCGCCCCCGTGGCCGCGGACTCCTGGATTTCACCGAGAAAGTGGCGGCGGTGGTGGCAGCCGGCGAGCTCGCCGAGGGCCTCTGCACGCTGTTCGTACGGCACACGTCGGCGAGCCTGGTGGTGCAGGAGAACGCCGACCCCACGGTGCAGAGCGATCTCGAACGCTTCTTCGCGCGGCTGGTGCCGGACGGCGATCGCATCTTCGAGCACGACGCCGAGGGGCCCGACGACATGCCGGCGCACGTGCGTGCGGCGCTCACGGCAACGTCGCTGGGCATCCCCTTCGCGAAGAAGCGGCTGCTGCTCGGCACCTGGCAAGGCATCTACCTGTACGAGCACCGGCACGCGCCGCACACGCGCGAGGTCGTCGTTCACCTGGGCTGAGGCGGTTTCTCGGGCGTTCCCAGCGTCGCGCGAACCCACTTGCCGAAGGCCGCGTCGAAGCCCGGCGGGAACGTGTGCTTGTTCATCCCCGGCTCCTCACGACGGAAGACCGAGGCGCCGTGCTTCTTCGCCTCCTGGCAAGCATACTCGGTGAACGCCAGCGTCTTCGCGTGCTCCATGCCGCCCACGTAGCAATGCATGGTGCGGCCGGTGAGGTCTTCGAGCGTGGGCTCGCCGGGCGGGCGGAGCCTCTGGCCGGGCGAAAGCACCAGCGCACCCGCGAAGGTCGACGGGTAATGCAGCAACAGGTCGGCCGCCAGCGCCGCACCTTGCGAGAACCCGAAGAGCAGAACGCGTGTAGCATCCACGTATTGCGCTGCCACCTCGAGCGCCACACGTACCCGCAGCGCGTCGCGCCTCAGGTCTTCGGCCCAGCGGAAGGTGTGGTCGCCCTTCGAATAGCTGGCGCTCACCCCCAGCATGGCCACGCCGCTTTCCTTGGCCAGGGCCTCCCAGTCGTCAACGTCGGGCGTGGCACCGTAGCCGTGGAGCCAGACGACGAGGGGCATGCGTGGGCGGGCTTCGCCTTTGGGTATGCCCAGCAAGCGCGTCTCGTACACGTTGCCGCGGAGGCGGGCCGCACAACGGCCGTGGGCGTACCCCACCAGCTTGGGCCATCGCGCGTCCTTGCCCAAGGCAGACTCGGCGCTGTCGAAGTCCCCTGGCTCCACCGCGTCTTCGAAGCACTCCTGTAGGTAGAAGAATGCGGCGTCGTTGTCGCCTTTGCGCGCGCTCACCTGTGCGAGCCGGCACGATGCGTCGGGGTCCTTCGCCCGCGCAACGAAGTCCTTCGCCGCCTCCGGCTCGTCGGGCGCCGCCGGCTGCGGAAGGGAGAAGGGCCGCGGCGGAAACGACGGCGACGGCGGGTGCTCCATGGCCTCGCGGAGCGAAGCCTGAAGCGCGTCCAGACGAAAGGCCGCGAAGGACCGTGCTTCCAGCGCGCGCTGCACCAGGATGGCCTCGTAC
>JABFRG010000349.1 GCA_013141295.1 Polyangiaceae bacterium | reverse complement strand
GGCGATGGCCGGCGCTGCGACGTGGTGTCGCGGTACCCGGAGCGTGAAGGTGCTGCCCTTGTTCGCCTCGCTGCGCACGACGATGTCACCGCCCAGGAGGCGCGCGAGATCCCGCGAGATCGAGAGGCCCAGGCCGGTGCCGCCGAAGCGGCGGTTGGTGGTGCCGTCGGCCTGGCGAAACGCGTCGAAGATGATCTCCTGCTGCGCCGGCGGAATGCCGATGCCCGAGTCGGTGACCTCGAACATCACGTCGTCGCCCTCGGGTCGCGCCACCAGGCGGACGCTGCCCCGCTCGGTGAACTTGAAGGCGTTGGAGAGCAGGTTCTTGAGGATCTGCTGGATCTTCTGGGGGTCGGTGGTCACCTCCACCTCGCCCTGCACCTGCGCCTGGAACGTGAGCCCACGATCGCGCGCGATGGGCTCGAAGATGCGGAGCACCGGGTCCACCAGGCTGGCCACCGTGCCACCGATGGAGTTGACGTCGACCTTGCCAGCCTCGATCTTCGACAGATCGAGGATGTCGTTGATGAGCGCCAGGAGATCGTTGCCCGCGCCGTAGATGGTCTCGGCGAAGCGCACCTGCTCCTCGGTCAGGTTCTTGGTGTCGTTGTTCATCAAGAGCTTGGCCAGGATGAGGGAGCTGTTCAGCGGCGTGCGCAGCTCGTGCGACATGTTCGCCAGGAACTCCGACTTGTACTGGCTGGCGCGCGCCAGCTCGGTGGCCTTCTCGCGCAGGTTCATCGAGACCCGGGCCAGCTCGTCGCGTTGTGCCTCGAGGCTGGAGTTGGCCGCCTCCAGCTCCTCCTTGCGCTCCTCGAGCTGTGCGTGCGCCGCGCGCACTGCGTCGCCCTGCTGCTGGAGCTCCTCGTTGGTGACGCTGAGCTCCTCTTGCTGCGCCTGGAGCTCCTCGCCCTGGCGCTGCGATTCTTCCAGGAGATCCCGCAGCTGCGATTTGTACTCCGACGAGCGGAGCGACGCGCCCAGGAGCTCGCCCACACGCGCCAGCAGCGACAGGGCTTCCGGCGAGGGGGCGCGCAGAAAGCCCA
Source organism: Polyangiaceae bacterium (assembly GCA_013141295.1). Lineage (GTDB taxonomy): Bacteria > Myxococcota_A > Polyangia > Polyangiales > Polyangiaceae > JABFRG01. The sequence continues at coordinate 15,285 of JABFRG010000349.1, read as the reverse complement.
GCTCGAGTACGCCTTGGCCGAGGCCGTCGGCGACCGCCGGCACCAGGGCGACCTCCACCGCGTCGTGCTCGCCCACGCCGGAAGCCACGCGCAGGTAGCCCTTGGGGAGGTCCGTCAGGTGACGGAACGCCTTCTGCTTCAACGCCTCGCCGGCCAAGCCTTCGTCCTTGCCGAACGAGGCCCGTCGTTCGTCCGCGAGCGCGACGCTCCCGCGCAGCAAGAGGCGATCTCCCTCGCAGACGTAGAGCGCGCCGATGTCGGCCCCGGTGACCACCGCCAGCTTCTGCACCGCGCGCCGAGCGATCTCCTGGGTGGAGAGATCGCCCTGGATCTCCAGCGCCAGCTCCATCTGCTGGGTGCGTACCCAGGTCTCCGCCTCCACCGTCTTGCGCGCCGCATCGGCGCGTTCGAGCGCCTCCAAGAAGGTGGTGCTCACCTCCTTGAGCTGCTTGCGCGAGACGAACGCGATGGTGCCCGCCAGCAAGAGCAGCAGCGGGAACACCACCGCGAAGGAGAAGCGATTGGCGGTAGCCAGGCTCGCGGCCCGATCGTCGCGCAAGCTCTTCTCGTCATCCATGAAAGACTTCATGGTCTCGCGGAAGGCGTCCATGCGGGCCTTGCGGGTGCGGATGGCCTCCAGGCTGCCCACCAGCTCCACGTCACCGGCCAGCACCTTCTCGCGCGACGCGCCTTCGCCCCACACGCGAAAGCGGCGCTCGGCTTCCGCCAGCCGGCGCACCTGGGTGGGGTTGTCGGCCACGAGCTCCTTGAGAGCCTCGAAGGCCTCCTCCGGATGCGCGTGCTCGTACGGCTCGAGGAATGCCCGGTCGCGCGTGAGCAGGTAGCCGCGGAGCCCGGTCTCCTGATCGAGCACTTGTTTCTGCACGTCGGAGGCCCGCGCGATGACCGCATCGGTGTGGTCGAGCCAGTGGGCGGCATCGGAGAGGCGAGCGATCTGGACCGTGAGGAGCACCGCCGCGACCACGAGACTAACGACCGGCGTGATGATCGCCAGCGTGAGCGGCCGCGAGAGGGACGAGCGCAGAGGGGGAGCCACGCGCCGCGGCATGCACGGCGCATTCCCGAACAAAACTTAGCAATTTCCTATGCGACGACGATCGCCCCAGTGTGGCTTTTTGCCACCTGGGGCGAATTGACGCGAGGCTGGGCGGAAAAGCCGCAGCTCGCCCATTGGCGCGGCCGGTGGGATCAGCCGGACTTGCCGCTGACGCTGGCGCTCGCGCTCACGCTGATGCTGATGCTCGCCTGCGCCTTGGCGGCGGCAGACAGCGACGCGCCGAAGCAGGCCGCACCACTCAACCCGATGTCACCCACCGCGGAGAACGCACCGACGGTCTTGCCGGCGACTTCGAAGATGGGATCCTTGAGGGCGAAGGTGAGGTTGATGGCGGTGCCGATGTCCTTCACGCGGGCACGGAACGCAGCGAGGAGATCGGCGTCTCCCTCGACCACCAGGTCCACCTGGGGCGGGGGACAGCTCACCTCTGCGGACGCTTGCGCCTGACAGCTGCCGTGGCACTCCGCGCTCCCCGAGCAATCGAGCTTGCCGGTGCAGGTGGGGGGAGACGTCGCGGCGCTGCAGCTACCGTGGCAAGACCCCTGACAGCTGGCGCTGCCGGGTTCGAGCTCGCAGGTGCCGTTGCACTTGCCCTGACAGGAGACGCCGCCGGTGGCGCTGCAGCTGCCCTTGCACTCGGCCTGGCACGTGCCACCCGAGAACTGCCCGGTGCAGGTTGCCCCGCAGGAGCCGGAGGCCGTGCCCTGGCAGGAGCCCTGGCAGGTGCCCTTGCACGCGCCCGCGGTCTCGGTGCCATCGCAGGTGCCCTGACAGGTGCCCTGGCACGTGCCCTTGAAGTTCGCGGTGCAGCCGGCGTCGCAGGTACCGGTCCAGCTGGGCGCCGTGCAGGAGCCCTCGCAGGTGCCCTTGCAGGCCACCGCCACGTCGGAGTTGCAGGAGCCCTGGCAGGTGCCGCTGCAGGTCGCCGAGGGCGCCGTCACGTCGCACTTTCCGCTGCAGCTGCCGTTGCAGGCGACGACCAGCTTGCCGGGCTCGCACTTGGCGGACACGTCGCAGTTCGCGTCGACCTTGCAGGCCCCTTCGCAGCTCGCCTGCGCCGACACGTCCGCGGTGCAGTTGAACGCCACGTCGAGCTTGAGCGTGACGCCCTTGGCGAGCGCGCTCTTGATGCGCGCGTCGAGGACGGCGCATGCCTCCTGAGCGCTGCTCTTGCTGCTATCGAGGCCGAGGTCCTTGTTCATGTCGTTGCAGATGCCCAGCCACTTGGCCTCCACCTCGGCGGCCTTCTGCGCCAGCTTGGCGGTCGCGGTGCCGTAGGCCTTGAGCGTGGCCTGCGCCTGCGTGTCGCCGAGGCCGGTGCAGCTCGCCGGGGCAGACCCGTCGTTGGTGGAAGAGCAGCCGTTGGCGGCGGAGAGGAATACGACGGCGGCGCCGAGGCTTCCACCTCGTACGAGGTGGCGTGCGAGAGACGTGTGCATGAGAGCTCCTGGAAAGAAGGAAAAGTGCGTATCGAAAAGGGAGAATGAGCGTCAGGCGGCCAGCGGACGAGCGGCGTGACGGAAGGCGCGGAGCGCGAGGTCGTAGGCCTCCTCGAACGTCGACGCTCGGACGGGCTCCGCCAGGAACGGGGCACTGACGACGAAGTTGTGCTCGTGATCCACTTCGACGGTGAGCGACAGGGAGAAGACGGTTGCTTTCATTCGATCCTCGGGGTTGTGGGGAACGCCGCTGCGCGCATCGCCGGCAGCCTCCGTCTGCTGGAGCAAGGGACGTGCCCCGCATCGGATGCGCGAAATCCCCGGGCGCAGGCCTCGTCGCGCGGCGCGGTGGCTGCGAGAACGCCTCGGATGGGGCAGCGTGCCTCGACCGGGACATCGGGCGCGCCACAAAAGCGCGTTGCCCGCACCCCGCGGTGAGCGAGGGCGGGCAACCATGAGAGGGCGTGACGTTTACTTCGCTTCGGTCTTGGGACCGAGGACGATCTCGACGCGACGGTTGTTGGCGCGACCCTCGGGCGACGCGTTGTCGGCGATGGGCTCGGCCTTGCCCTTACCTTCGGCCTTGACCTTGTTCTGGTCGACGCCGCGAGAGATGAGGTACTGGCGAACCGCGTCGGCGCGGCGCTGCGAGAGCTTGACGTTGTAGTCGTCGTTACCCTGCGAGTCGGTGTGGCCGAGGATGGTGATGTCGCGGCCGTCCTCCTTGAGCGAGTCGGCCACCTGGTTCAGCTTGGTCTTGGCGGTGCCGAGGAGCTCCGACTTGTCGCTGGCGAAGAGCACGCTGCCGGAGAGGGTGATGACCATGCCGCGGGGCTCGGCCTTCACGGTGGCGAAGCCCGCGAGGAGCTTCTGCGCTTCGGCGGCGCGACGCTCGGCCTCTTCGCGGTTCTTCTTCTCGTTCTCCAGCTGGACGCTGGTGGTAGCGAGCATCTTCTTGGCTTGCGCCAGCTCCGCCGCCGTCTGCTGGCCCTTCGAGTCCTTGTAGGCCTGGGTGGCCTTCACGATCTCGTCCTTCTGCGAGACCGCTTGCATCTCGCGGGCACGCGCTTCCGCGGTCTGCGCGCGGCGCTCGGCGGTGTACGCGAGGTCCTTGGTGTCCTGCGAATCACCGTCGTCGTCGAACGAGTGCTCCGCCGCATCCAGCGTCTCCTTGGCGGAGTGGAGGCCGGCCGGATTGAGCTGGGCGGAAGGGCCCTTGCTCGCTCGGTCGTACGCGCTGCGCGCGCTGACCAGCTCCGGAGGGACGGTGCTGCCGCAGCCCACCGCGAAGAGAACCAGCGCACCGAGAGAGCTCATCGTAAGCGTTTTCATTGGGCGGCTCCTTGCACGGCTTGCGTCTGGGTCTTGGCTTGTTCGGCGGCCTGCTGGGCCTCTTGCTTGGCCTTCGCTTCCTTGGCGAGGGCGAGCGCGAGCTCGGCGTCGGCCTTGGCGCGAATGAGCATCATGTCGGCGCGCTTGTTGTCGCCGTCCTTGAGCACGACGTTCGCCTTGGCGATCTGCTCTTCCGAGAGCTTGTAGTGCAGCTGCGCATCGGGCTGCTTGTCGGCTCCCAGCTCCATGGCGCTGCGATTCGCCGACTGGGCGTCCGCAAGGCGTTGGGTGGGCGCGGGGTAGGCCGTGCCGCAACCCGCAGCAGCCACGACGGCCGTGGCTGCGGTGGCAAAGGTGAGCATTCCAAGTTTCATGTTCATGATCATTTCCTCGTGTTCAGAACGATCCAGCGGCACTCAGGCCGTATCCGCCGACCCCGACATGCGTCGGGGCCGCGTGAAATTTTTCTCCGCCGATGAGGTACCAATTGCGGGTGACCTTGTTGGGGAGGAAGAAGCTGGTCACGACGCCTAGCGCGCCCAGACCTTGACCGATGCCATCGGCGATGAGCAGCACCTTGCCCAGCGCATCACCGTCGGGGCAGGGGCGACCCGAGCAATCGCGGTTGGCGAGGTCGAGCCAGGGGCCGACGACCGGGTAGTAGAGATTGGTCTGGTCGGAGGGCCGGTCACTCGTGAATGCGATGATCGCCGCGGGCACGTACGAACCCACGAGCACCAGCGTGCTGGTGATCAGGAGAGGACGATTGACCCAAGAGCGGGTAGAAGGCGCCGGGAGGTCGGAAGGCGTGCTCGGACCCGCGGAAGCACCGGAGGGGTCTGCGGGCATACGCCCGGGCGAGGTGACGGGGCCCGCGGCGTCCGTGGGGGCGTCGTCTGCGAGCGCGCTCACGCTCGAGGTGAGGGCACACGCCGTGATGAGAACGGTAAGAATATGTTTGCGCATTGGATTGAAGACTCCGCCGCGAACGTGGCCGAATCGGCCTCGGTGTCGGTGTCGAGCGAGGTGCAACCGTCGTGCCGCCTACGTCCGTGGGGATTCCCGCGGCAAATGCGCTTCGCGACGTGTCTCGACCGGGGCATAAATGCTCGCGGTGACGGTGCCGCCCCGTATCGCATCGGCTTCACAGGGTCGGTGTGAAGGCGTTGCGCAGGCGAACCCCGGAGCTCGCGACCACGGGCGCGTCGTGGCAGTGCCCCAGCGCATCCACGAGCGCACGGACGAGGTCGAGCACGGTGCGAAAGCGGCGCTCCGGATCCCGACGAAACGCGCGCGCGAAGACCGCATCGACCCGAGGTGAAAGGTCGGGACGCAGACAGCTCGGTGGTAGGCAGGCAGCGGAGCTCGCGCGGAGGAACGTCGACACCAGCGAGTGAGCGTCGAAGGGAGCCGCGCCGGTGAGAAGGTGGTACGCGAGCACCGCCAGCGCCCAGATGTCCCAGCTGGTTCGCGGGTCGAGCGGAGACAGGACTTGCTCAGGGCTCATGTAGTCGGGCGTGCCCGCAGGGTATCGGTCGCTCTCCAGGGGTCGCTCTTCCACGCTGCGAGAGACGCCGAAGTCGAGGAGCTTCACGGTCAGCCCGTGCTGTGCTCCCTGAAGGACGCGCGTGAGAAAGACGTTGGTCGGCTTCAAGTCGCCGTGGACGACCCCCGCTGCGTGCACTTCTTCCACCGCGGCCCCGACCCCGCGAATCAGTCGGGAAGTCACACGCACGGGCACCTGCCCGCGCGTCTTGGCGAAGGTGGCGAGCACCTCACCCCGCAGCTCCTCGAGCACCAAGAAGGGCCTCGGCGCCTCGTCGTGGATGGCGAGCAGGCGCACCACGCGGGGGCTGTCGATGCGGGCCAGGATGCGCCCTTCACGGAGCAGTCGCTCGTGCCCGTCTTCGCCTTTCTCCAGATCGCTCGGGATGAACTTGACCGCCACCGGCGTAGGGAAGTCCCGATGGCGTGCGCGCCACACCGATGCCATGCCCCCGCGACCGAGAGGGCACACCAGCGAAAGATGCTCCGAAGCATCCTCTCCGAACCTTCGATCGCGGGCGGGTTCCACATAGAGCGTCGCAGCAAGGAGGGTGCCGCCGGGGGCGGCTCGGCGACAAACCGAGGGGCGGCAGTGCGCGCCTGAGGGCGGGGGTGGCGCGCTGGACCCGATGCACGCAGCTCGGAGCATGCCGTTGGGAATCGCGTCCGGCCGCGTATTCCGCGGCAATTCGGTGTGCGCGGCCTCTCCGAGGGCAGCGCCCCGGCGTTCTCGTGGCCACGGCCGCGCCGGTGCGAGCGCGCCGAGCAGTGGGCGATCCGCTGTGACGTGCACGCGCGTTGGGGCGCATTTGTCACTGCCCGAGCCGCGGTCGGCAAGGGCTCCTCCAAGTTCGTGCGCCTTTTTTCGAGTACGGCAGCGTCGCGGGCCTTGGCACGGCGCCTGCTGATGGCGTCGAACATGAAAGGACTACCCATGAATGCATCCGGCCTCGGCAAGCAACTCGCCTCTCTCGTGACTCGCGCGCGCCTCGAGGCCATGCGCGACGACGTGCTCGCCTCGGCGGGGCTCGAACGTCGCCGTCCGGTAGGTCGCGCTGCGGCTGCCCTCGGCTTCGTCGCCCTTGGCGCCGTCGGCGCGACGCTCGCGGTCGCCTTCGTTCCGCAGCTCCGCCGCCTCGTGGCTGGAAAGAACGGGGTCGCTGCCCGCGCCAACGCAATCGCTGCGACCGCCTCGGCCACCGCCATCAAGGAGCTCTCCCACGCGGGTGAGCTCGTGGCCGAGACCGCGCGCGAAATCACCGGAGACCTCCGGCAAGCCGTGCGCACCGAGACGCGCGCGGTGGCCAACGGTAAGGCCGCCCACGTCGACGGCAAGCACACCCGTACCTGATCCCCGGTGGCCTCGCCATCGCCCCCAATTCAACCTCAATCACATCGGAGTTTTCCCATGCTTTACGGAGCCATCGCCTTCTTCGTCCTCGCCCTCGTCGCTGCCTTCTTCGGCTTCTCCGGCATCGCCGCCAGCGCCGCCGGCATCGCCAAGATCTTCGTCATCGTGTTCCTCGTCCTCGCGGTCCTCTCGTTCCTCTTCGGTCGCCGATCCTCGGTGGCCTGAGCGAGTTCACCGAACCCAGTCACCGACCTTTCATTCTTCAGGAGCTCTCATGAACCGTTTTGGAATTGCCACGTCCGTCCTCGCCCTCTCCCTCGTCGCCGCCGGCGGTTGCGCCAGCGACCCCAGCAAGAAGGTCGAGTCCGCGGAGAACCAGGTCAACCAGTCGGAGATGGAGACCGCCAAGAAGGAAGGCGATCAGCACGCCGAGAACCGCGACAAGCAAGCGGAGACCACCTCCGGCATCCAGCAGTCCACCGCCGGCACCAACAAGGATGCCAAGCTGGGCGAGGTGAACGCCAACGCGAAGCTCGAGGCCGCCAAGGTCGAAATGAAGCGGGACCGCGACGCGTACGGCGTGAAGGCCAAGACGCGATTCGATCAGGCGGAGGCGCGCGCCTCGGAAGCGAAGGTGAAGGCTGCCAAGCTCACCGGCAAGAAGAAGTCCGACTTCCAGACCTCGCTGAAGGGCTACCTGACGGCACGCGACGAAGCGAACACGAAGTTGCAGGGACTGCCGCTGGTGGGGGACCCGTCGTGGACCGACGAAAAGGCCAAGACCGATACCGCGCTCGACACCTTCGAGAAGAGCGTCGACCAGATGCAGTCGCGCCTCTGAGCATCGCCTAGCTCGATTTCGGGAGCCCGAAGACCTCGCGTCTTCGGGCTTTTTTTGCGTCCGAGTGCCAGCTCGGAATGAAGGTTTTTCCGCAGGGTTGACCGCAAGAATGCCCCACTGTGTCGAAATGCGCTAGCGCGCAAGGCTTGCGACCCTTCGGTTTTGCCGAGCTTTTTGCCGGTTGGGCCGTGGCACAGCCGCTGCAAATCCCTCTTTCCGTGATTCTCAATTTCAACCACGTCTACTACTTCCACGTCGTCGCCACCGAAGGCTCCATCGTCCGCGCTGCCGAGAAGCTGGGCGTAACGCAGCCGACCGTGAGCGAGCAGATCCGCAACCTCGAGCGCGCCCTCGGCACGCCGCTCTTCGAACGGAGCTCCATGGGGCTGAAGATGACGGACGCGGGTCGTCTGGCGTTCGGCCAGACGACGGTCATGTTCCAGGCGAGCGAGCGACTGCTCGAGGGGCTTTCGCAGTCCGAGCATCCGACTCCCCGCACCCTGCGCGTGGGAATCAGCAGCGCCGCCTCCCGAAGTGTCGCGGCCGACTTCCTCATGCCGATGTTGCAGGTGCCCGATTGCCTGCCCAACATCCGCAGCGGCGACACGCTGGATCTCATGCGCCAGCTCCGCTCGCACGAGCTCGACCTGGTGCTGAGCGAGAATCCGCCGCCGACCATCGTGGGCGACGGCTTCAAGGTCGTCGACCTGTACCGGCCGCGTCTGGTGGCCATCTCGGCCATTCCCCGCGAGGGGGCGAGCCTGGTGAAAGACCCGTGGCACGAGCTCCCGCTCATCAACTACCGCCCCGGCTCCCCCTTCCGCTGGGAGGTCGAGCATCACCTTCGGGAGCGGGGAATGACGCCGAAGCTCATCGGGGAAACCGATGACGCGCTGTTCATGCTGGAGGCGGTGATCCGCGGCGTGTGCATTGCGTTCGTGCCCCGGAGCGTGGCCCGCGATGCGATCCTGCAGAAGCGCGTTCGCGTGCTGACGGTGCTTCCGCCCAACGGCATCTCGCTCAACGCGGTGTACCACGATGGCGGTTCGGTGGCGCAGACCACCCACGCTGTCGAGCTGCTCGTTGCCTACGCCCGGGACCAGCTGGACCCCGAGACCTGAAGAGTACGCACGAGGCGAACACCACGAAGCCGCCGCGGACCTGCTCCGCGGCGGTTTTTCGTTTCTGCCAACAGCGGCGGTACGAGGCATGGGTCGCACGCTCTGTGGCATGCGCGAACCGGTGGGGCGAACTGCCTCTGGGCTCGCGAGCTCGAGCGCGAAATTCCCCGCGAACCTCGGTGCTCGTGGGTTGGCACGAGGGCTGCTCCTGGGATGAGCTCGGAGGTCTCATCTCATGCTTCGCGCCGCCATCTTGTTCTTCGTCATGGCCCTCATCGCAGCCTTCCTGGGCTTCACCGGCATCGCGGCCAACGCCGCGTGGATCGGCAAGATCATGGTGTTCGTGTTCATCGCCCTGGCGATTGCCTCGTTCATCGTGGGCCGCCGCAGCCCGGCCTGAGGCGCTTCGCTCTCACCATCCACCGATCGAGGAGCTCTCATGAATCAGTCTTCCCAAACGCCGAGTCAGCGAAACCCCGCCCCGCGCCGCGCGCCGCTGGAAGCCGCGTGCCACGCATTCGCGCTTTCTCACAAGGGACACGTTCGCGAGAATAACGAAGACCAGTACCTCATCGCCAATCTCACGAGCGCCATGCAAGTGGTGAGCGCGAGCATGTGCGAAGCGCGGGTGTATTTCGGCAGCGCGCCCTCGTCGCTCTTCGCGGTCGCCGACGGCATGGGTGGGCATGCGAAGGGGGAGCACGCCTCGGCGTTGGCGCTCAACTCGGTGGAGAACTTCATTCTCCGGACTCTCGGTCGCGTGACCCCCTTCGGGTTCCAGCAAGCGCAGGAGCTCCTGAAGGCCTGTTTTCAGACCGCCGACGCCACCGTGTTCGGGAGCTCCGAGCGCGACGCCGCGCTGCGCGGCATGGGCACCACCATGACCCTTGCGCTGCTCACCGGCAACGAGCTGCACCTGGCGCACGCGGGCGACAGCCGCGCGTACCTCCTTCGCAAGGGCACCTTGTATCGCCTCACGCGTGACCACACGGTGGCCGGCGAGCTGGCGGGGCAAGGCATCATCAACGCGCAGGAAGCGGAGGAGCACCCGCTCCGCCACGTGGTCACCAACTTCGTGGGCGGCGGGCAGCTGGGCGTCTCCCCGGATCTCGCACAGATCCAGGTCGCCGTCGGCGACCGCGTCCTTCTCGCCACCGATGGCCTCACCGACCTGGTGAAGGAAGAAGCGCTCAAAGAGATTCTCGCCGCCGAGCTGAGCCCCGAGACCTCGGCCGGTCGCCTGGTGGACGCCGCACTCAATGCCGGTGGCACCGACAACGTAACCGCCCTCGTCGTCACTTTCGACGCGATGGCCTGAACAGGAGAGACCCATGAGCCAGCCCGAATTTCCCCCCAAGCCCACGCCGTCTCCCGACCCGGTCGGCCCCCAGAATCCTACGCCCAGTCCGGACCTGCCGCCGCGTGGTCCGCAACCGAGCCCCGACGAGCCACGCACCACGCCGTCACCCTATCCCGACGTCCACGACGTTCCGCCGCCGGATCTGCACGACGTTCCGCCTCCGAAGTTCGGCGGCAGTGCGGGAGATGCGTCGTGAAGGCGAAGCTCTCCGACCACGAGCTCTGGCGTAGCCGCATCCACGATGCCTGGGCGAGCTTCCGCAAGGAGCACACGCACCTCGGCCGCGGCGCCGAGGGCGAGGACACGCCGCGCGCGGCACGGGAGGACAATCCTTCCGCCGCTCTTCACCGCGGATGACGAAGGGGTTGCCCCGGGCGCCCGGGGCGCTAGCTTCTCGCCGTGCCCGGCCAGCCCTATTTTCCGAAGCCGTCTCCGAAGAGCGTGTACCGCGAGCCTGCCCCCGTCGCGCCGGAAGCGTCCGTGCCGGGCAAGAAGCCGGTGGTGGTGAGCCGGCCGCAGGATCATCCGGACATGAAGCCGGCCTCGCCATCTCCGGTCGCCGCCACGCCTCGAGTCACCACCTACTGGGAGCGGCACCAGCTGCTCATGCGTTACCCGCGGCCCTTCGGTGCGCTCATCATGACGCTCGGGGGCTGGGTTACGTGGAGCACCATCGACTCGCTGATCCACGGTGGGCTCTACGGGCGCTTCACCACCATCTTCGGCCCGGTGATGTTCCTCTCGGGCTTGTGGGTGGTCCTGTTCGGCTACCCCATCGATCCGGAAGACGGTATCCCGCCGCGTAGCTGGACCATGGGGTACCTGGGCTCGGCCATCGTCGGTTTGGTGGTGGGTATCGGCCTCGCGCTGGCGCTCGCAGCTACTGGGTAACGGGCGCCTTCGAAGCGGTCACCTTGTCGATGGTCTTCTTGGCGTCGTCCATGACGAAGGCGCAGCCGCTGGTGACCACCTTGGGGCCAGCGCTGCGACACGCGGTGCTGCGAAGGACGGGCTCACTGCAGTGGCAAGCAGTGCCGTCCTTGATCTCGCCGTCGCACTCCGGGGTCTTGGGCTGGGTGATTTTGTAGAGCCGTCGCGCTTGCGCCTTCAGGAGCTCCGGCGGCACGCCGTCGCCCAGCACCGCGATGGCGAACGCCGCCGCCGGCGAGTACTCGTCGTGCAAGAGATCGCGAGGGGTGCGCGCCAGGTCGGCGTCGGCCGCCTTTTCCACCTGCGCCTTGGTGCATACCGGCTCTTCTTGCGTCGTGGTGTCGAGCGGCGATACCGGGCCCTTGTCGGTGCAGCGCGCCGCGGTGGCGCACGGTTCGGCGTCGAGGATGACCTTCACCTCGGGGCAGGTGGTGCCTCCGCCCTTCAGCACTGCCAGGGCCGCGGCGGCCGCGAGCGGGCTGCCGGCGGCGGTCTCCTTGTTGAGCGCCTTCAGCGCGGTGCAGCCGAGAGCGGCTGCCTCCTTCGGTTGATCCTTCACCAGCGCGCGCAGCATGATGCCCACCGCCGCAGGCTCCGGCACCGGCGACTTCTGCAACAGCTCCTCCACGCGTGCGTGGATGGCGCCGGTCTGCGCGTGCAGATCGACCACCGTGACCGCCCGCCGGAGCGCCGCGGTGTCCTTGCCAGGGGCGGTCACCACCGGCGCGAGCCGCTTGGTGAGCTCGGCCTTGCCGGCGGCCTCGAGCATGTCGGCGCCCTTCCACCACTCGCCCTCGTCGGGGAGGTCGGCGATGTCCGCGAGGGCTCCGGCGAGGCCCACGTCGCCCTTGCTCTCCTTCAGCGCCTTCAGGAGCGCCTCGCGGGAACCACTCTTCGCGTAGAGATCGCGAAACGCCGCGTCGAAGGTGGGGATCTTGTTCCAGTCCACGTTGTCGTAGAGGCCCCCGAGGAAGACCCCGGAGCCCACCGCGTACACGACGCGATTCTTGCCCTTGGCAGTCTTGTACGCGATGCGGTTCGCGTCGCGGGTCATCTCCGGCGGCACCCCCAGCGGCAGGTCCTCGTTCGGCAGCGCGAACGGTGCGCGGGTGCCGATCACCAGCGTTTCGGTCTTCTCCGCGGTGCGCGGCGTGATGCTCGCCACCTCCATGGGAGCCGCCGTCGCGGTCGGGGCCGTGCTCTCCGGCTTGGGCTTGTCGCAACCGAGGGAGACCACCAATGCCGCCAGAAGCACCTTCTTCATGGGACGAGAACTACCACGCTTCGCGCTCTCGGTGCGCGGGCGAACGTCTTCTGCGGATGCCGCGCTGCGTGAATCCCGGGAGGAGGCCTGCTACATGTTCGGGGTGCGGAAAACCGGACTATGGGAAGGCCTGGCGGCGCTCTTCGGGGGCGTGGGTTTCATCTGCGGTCGGCCGCGCAACTGGGGTTATGCGAGCGTGCCCGCGATCGTGGCGGTGGTGCTCACCGGGCTCTTCGGTACCGGATTCGTGTGGCTTTCGGTGTGGGGCGCCGCCAAGATTCTCGATCCGTCGTCCGGCACCTGGGCCGAGGTGGGGGTGTGGGTCCTGCGGGTGGTGCTCGGCATCGTCGCGCTCCTGGTCGCCGCCCTGCTGGGCCTCACGCTGGCGCAGCCGGTGTCGGGCTTCGCCCTCGACGAGCTCTCGCGGCGGCAAGAGCGTGAGCTGGGTGAAGGTCGTGAGTGGCCCGAGGCGCCGGGCGCGTTCTTCCGCTCGCTGCGGGTGACGTTCTTCGGCCTCCTCTTCGGAGTCGCGGCGGTGGCCTCGCTCTCGGTCATCACGTTCTTCATTCCCATCGCCGGGGTGGTGACCATCCCGCTGAAGTTCTACGCGTCGGCGCTGGTGGTGGCGTGGGACCTCCTGGACTATCCGCTGGGGCTGCGCGGCCTCGGCGTGCGTGCGCGCATTCGCTGGTGCACCGATCACCTGGCCGCGGTGTCGGGGCTGGGGCTCGCCGCCGGCGCCTTGCTGCTGGTGCCGGGGCTCGGCCTCCTGCTGCTCCCGATTGGCGTCGCCGGCGCCACCCGGCTGGTCGTGCTCTCGGAAAAAACGCGCGCGTGAAAGGCCATCTCGTCTGGTCGGCGGCCCTATGCGCAGGGGCGCTCGCCCTGTTGCCCGCGGGTGCCCAGGCCCAGGAGACGCCGCGTCGGGAGCTGCGCTACGACCTGCGCAAGGACTTCGGCGCCACCTTCGTCCTCTTCTCGCTCTCGCTGGCGGCGGAGCTGGCCAAGGCCGACCTGGCCCCCGCGCACTGCCGGCTCTGCGACAAGAGCCCCACCGCGGGCTTCAACGTCGTCGACCAGCCGGTCCGCAACGCGCTTCGCTGGAAGAACGCCCGGCTCGCCGCGCTCCTCAGCGACTTCGGCCTCCTGACGCTTCCGATCGGCGTGGTGAGCGCGGTGTTCGCCTTCGCCGCCCTCGAAGGTCAGCCGCGCACGGGCCTGGTGGACGTGGCCATCGTCGCCGAGGCCGCCGGAACGGCCATGCTCCTCACGCAGATCGCCAAGTTCACCGCGGCCCGGGAGCGCCCGTTCGTGCACGCGCTGCCGCAGGGCGAGAAGGCGCGCACCCAGAACCCCACCGACAACAACCTCTCGTTCTTCTCTGGCCACACCGCCATGGTCTTCGCCAGCGCCACCGCCGGCGGCACGGTCGCGTCCATGCGTGAATACACCAGCGCGCCGGTGGTGTGGGCGCTGGGGCTCTCGGTGGCCGCTGCCTCCGGCTACCTTCGCATCGCCGGCGATCGCCACTACTTCTCCGACGTGCTCACCGGCGCCCTCGTGGGGAGCGCAGTGGGGGTGGCCTTGCCGCTGCTGTTTCACCGGCCGGTGGTCACCACCAAGGCACCGGGCGCGGTTTCGTCGCCCCTCGAGGGAAATGGCGTGCCGGTGATGCCGCGCTCCTACGGGGTCATGTCGTTTTCCGGCACCTTCTGACCGCCGCGACCCGTGCTATGCTCCACCCGGAGGTCATCATGCGAACGCTGGCTCTTTGTGGAATTGCGTTGCTCTTCGTCGGTTGCACCACGTCGCCGACGGCCGGTTCTTCGTCCGGCACCAGCGGCGCCGCGAGCGGCAGCTCGTCGGGCGGCAGCTCCAGCGGACGCACCGGGAGCAGCAGCTCCAGCGGCGCATCCGGCGGCACCTTCGCCTGCGCGCCGGCCGCGAAGAAAGGCGAGCTCTACGAGCTCTCCGCGCGAAACCTGGCCGACGACGAGGACGTGTCGATGTGCCAGTTCCGCGGGCAGGTGCTGCTCGTCTTCAACGGGGCTTCGCAGTGCGGCAACACCCCGCAGTACAAGCCGCTGCAGGAGCTCTACGCCAAGTACGCGCCCCAGGGGTTCTCGGCGCTCGGGTTCCCCTGCAACCAGTTCGGCGCGCAGGAGCCGGGTAGCGGAGCCGACATCAGCACCTTCTGCAGCAACGAGTACGGCATCAAGTTCCCGCTCTTCGCCAAGATCGACGTGAACGGTCCGGGTATCCACCCGGTGTACCAGTGGCTGAAGGCGCAGCCGCTGCCGGAGACCGATCCCAAGGGCGACATCTCCTGGAACTTCGAAAAGTTCTTGGTGGGTCGCGACGGCAAGGTGGCGCGGCGCTTCGCCCCGGGCACCCAGCCGGATGCACCCGAGGTGGTGAGCGCCATCGAAGCCGAGCTCCAGAAGCCAGCCCCCAAGCTGTAACGTCGCTGCGCAGAGGCTCGCGCCTCCGGAGCGACGCGAGAGCGTGCGCCCGGCGCGTAAAGTCGCTATGGTCTCGCCACCGTGTCCGACGACGCCACAGCAAGTTCAGACGCCCCCAAGGCGAAGGGCGCGAACGGCGCATTCGCGACGGTCTCGGGGCTCGTCGATCGCGTGCTCGCCGGCCCCCTCGATCTCCTGGACGAGATCGGCGCGACCATCACCCTCGGTGGGCAGGCGCTCATGTGGGCGGTGCGGCCGCCCTTCCGCGTGGCCCCGGTCCTCGCGGCGCTCGACTTCATCGGTGCCGGCTCCACGTTCATCGTCGGGCTGGTGGGGCTCTTCACGGGAATGGCCTTCACGGTGAGCGTCATCGTGGGCTTCCGGCAGTTCTCCGCGGAGGGCATGGTCGGCGGCGTGGTGGCGCTGGCGCTCGCTCGGGAGCTGGCGCCGGTGCTGGCGGCGCTGGTGGTCACCGCCCGCGCCGGTAGCACCATGGCCAGCGAGCTCGGCAACATGCGCGTCACCGAGCAGGTCGATGCGATCACCACCATGGGCATCAGCC
>JABFRG010001174.1 GCA_013141295.1 Polyangiaceae bacterium | reverse complement strand
AATCAGGTCCGTGTCCTTCTTCGCGCGGAACACCGGACGCCCGGTGGCCATCTCGAAGAACACGCACGCGAGCGCGTAGAGATCGGTCTGCGGAACCACCTGGCCACCGTACTGCTCGGGGGCAGCGTAGCCGTGAGTGCCCGAGAAGAAGTGACCGGTGTGCCGCTTCGGATCCGACGTCTTGGAGATGCCGAAGTCGAGGAGCTTGGTGTACGACTGGCCGTCGAGGCTCGGGGAGATCCAGATGTTGGAGGGCTTGATGTCGCGGTGGATGACCTTGTTGGCGTGAGCCACCTTGAGCCCGTGCAGCACCTCGAGCGCCGTGGCGACGGAGACCCGGAGGCTGAGGCGACGGTCCTCGGACTGCCGAAGCAACGAGAAGAGCGAGAGGCCCTCGAGCAATTCCATGCAGAAGTAGACGCGCGGTTGCTCCTCGCCGGTGATGCCGCCATCGAAGACGTCGGCAATATACGGGCTCCGCAAGCGCCGCATGATGCGCGCCTCGCGACGCTGCTCGTCGGCAGCCTGGGCGGTGGCGCCGAGCTCGAGCGGCGGGCCGAGCTTCATGGCCATCATCTGGTCGAAGAAGTCGCTGTACACCTGGTACACGAGCCCCTGGCCGCCGCGTCCAATGGTGGCGACGTACTTGTAGCCGGTACCGGGAATCTGCTCCCCGTTGCGGTACTCCCGAACGTCGGCCTCACCTTGCATCGCCCACCCTCGCTTTCGACGCGGGGCTCCAGCAGCAGCCCCGCAGGCAGGGAATACTACGACAAAATGCGTCGACGGGCCCGCATGCGAAAAAGCCCCCGGTCTGCTCGTCTTGGTGGTCTTGCTCCCCGCCCTGTGCCACGGCTACGCCCTTCCCTTCGTGGCGGGGACTGTACGACAAATTCCCGCGGCAGATTGAAGGTTTCGACATGGAGGCGAGGCCCTCTCGGCCGCCTCGGGCGAATGTTGCGTGGAAAGATCGCCGACCGAGCCCGCCCGGGTCAGTCGTCGATCTCGCAGTCCTGGAGCATGACCGAGGTGAGCACCATGCCGTTCACACGCCCCCGGACGACGATGGTGTCGCCCTTGTCGACCTCTGAGGCCTTCGACTGCTGGCTCTTCGCCACAAGGCAGTGCAGGTCAGGGTGTTCCCAGGCTGCGCCGGTGCGAATCACAATGTAGATGTGATCGAAAGCGTTCTTCTTGATGTCCTGGGCTGAGCCGGACACGTGAATCACCTTGCCCTTCAGCTTGCCATCGGCCCGCACCTCGTTGTTCTTGTACTCGCTGAGGACGTCCGCCAGATCCACCTGGAGGCCGGGATCGTCGCCCAGCGGCGACTCGATGAGCTGAGCGAGACGAGCCTGTTCGGGTTCGGTGAGCGGACCGAGCAGGGCCAACGTCGCGAGGGCCGCGCGTTCTCGTGACAACCACGGCCGAAGTGCGGGCCCAGTCAGCTCCCATCCAAACGGGCCACCGACCTTCCTTGCGCGCGCAGCAATCATCTCGCGCAGATACTCCGCGTTCTCCGGCTCGAGGTGCGCGGCCAGGGTGCTGAAGTCGTGTTGCGGTCTTCCCTTCTTGTACTCGCTCCAGAGCCCCCGATGCGGCGCCGCAGCGCCCGACGCCATGTACTGCCTCGCCTTCGTCGCAAACTCCTCCGGAAACGAGCCGGTAGCCATATCGACAAAGAGCACGGTCATGGCCGCATCCGAGAGCTTCTTTTGCTTCAACGCCTCCATCATTCCGACGGGAAGCGTCTGGATGCCTTTGTCGTCGGTCGTCGAGAGCGCATCGCTCACGCAGGTGAGGAAGAACGAGAGGTCTGCCTTTCGGGCGGGCTCCCAAATGGCGGCGTAGGCCTTGTCTGCCTTCAGGTCCTCCAGCGCCTTCGCGACCTCCGAGTTCCGCGACGCCATCGGGGGCGCGGGCTGCACCGGCGTTCGCGCCTTGGCCGGCACCGCTGACGAGGCAGCCATGCTCGGACCAGCATCGACGGGCATGGCCTTGGTTCGCGGGCGACAGCTGGTTCCGACGACCAACAGGCCAACGGTGATGACCACACGCCAAAGACGAGTCGTGCCCCGCATGATCCGTTCCTCCCTCAGGTTGCGCAAGCCGCGCACGGCACGAGGATCGCGCGGTCGCTGAGCCGCGTCAACACAAACACGGTCCTGTGGGACCGTGTTACTCGATCCCCATACCGGGCGACGCACAAGGGGTGCGCCGCATCGATCCCGACAGACTGCTTCGCGACGTCGGCCGGCGGTTGGCGGAGCTCCGGTCGGAGAAGGGCGCCACCCAGGAGTCGTTCGCGGCAGAAGCCGGGCTCTCGACCCGGTACGTGCAGCGCGTTGAGGCGGGCGAGGAGAACCTCACGCTCCGCTCCCTCGCGATCCTCGCCTCGGTCCTGCGCAGCCCCGTGGCGACGCTTCTCGAACCCCCTCGCACGCGGGGTACACGCAAGGGTCGGCCTCCGAAACGCGTCGCGACCTCGTAGGCCTGGGATTCGCCGGGCGAACCTGAAGTTAGGTGGGCGGCGCGGCGAACATCTCCCGAGCCGCAGCAACGAGGCTCCGGGCCGTTCCACCAAGCGTCGCCGGGTGCGGCACGAAGAGGAGCTGCACCACGCCCCACGGCGCGATCCGCTCCTCGAGCTCGATGCGAAGTACCTTGCGGCCGACGCGGACCGTCTCGGCTCCGAGCACGCGCACGCGCTCAGGAAAGATGCGCGCCCGGACCGCGCCGGCGTTGTCGCTCAACCCGGCGACGACTACGCGTGCTGGCTGGAGGACGGCGAGCTCGTGCGCGAGCACGTGAGGGCCACACTCGCGCCACATGCTCGCACTTTGCTCGCTTCGGCCCCCCAGAGGCGAGCACTTCACGTGCTGAAGGATCGCGATCCGATCGAGGGCGTCGACGAGCTCTGCGGGCGACGGGTCCACCGAGGCGAGCGGAGGAGCGGCGAGCCAGTGCGCGGCGTAGGTCGTGGCGCGGAACCAGGTGGAAGTTCCCGCGTAGCCGCCGCCCCGGAAGAGCACGCGATGTCCCTGCGCGAAACCGGCGCGCGCGGCGCGTGCGAGGTAGCGCATGCCGATCTTTGCCTCGGGCCCAAGGTCCCACCCGCCGTAGTCGCGAAGGTTCTCGAGGACTATCGCGAGGCGACCTTCAGCGAAGCGCGCACCGACGTACGCCGGCGAGAGCGCCGCCGCCGGACTGCCGACGTCGGGAAGGCGGACGCTATCTTCGTCGGCCCAGCA
>JABFRG010001098.1 GCA_013141295.1 Polyangiaceae bacterium | reverse complement strand
CATGTGTACACGCCGCCCTATCGTTTGGTGGTGGAGCGCACCGCCGGCGCCGATCCGGGCGTGTACGAGCCCAGCAGCGACGTGGCGGTGATTGGCACCAAGGGCGAGGTCTCGGTGCGCAAGGAGCGCTTCTGCCATCCGGAAGAGGCTCGCCTCATCTGGAAGGACGATCGCCTCTGGCTCGAGGACATGCCCGGTGGCAACGGCGTGTTCCTGCGCATCCAGCACCTGGTGGAGCTCGACCCCGAGGACGAGTTCCTGGTGGGCGATCAGCTGCTCCGGGTCTCGCGCAATCCCGAGCCCTACGACGACGGGCCCACCGCGGAGCCGACGTACTTCTACTCGTCGCCCAAGCCCATCGTGTCGGCCTTCCGCGTCACGCAGATCTTCGAAGGTGGCTGCTTCGGCGGCTGCGTGCTCGCCCGCGGCAACAGCGTGCAGGTGGGCACCGAGCAGTGCGATCTGCTCTTCCCCATGGACCCGCTGGTCTCGAAGCAGCACTGCATCCTCGAGGAGCAAGCGGGGGTCATCATCCTCACCGATCTCGAGAGCCGCACCGGCGTGTTCGTGCGCATCAAGGGCGATCAAGAGCTCATGCACGGCGACGAGATCGTCGTGGGCCGCACGCGCCTCCGCGTGGAGTTCACCCAGCGCAAGACCAAGGGCGGGCTCCGAGCGTGAAGCCGCTTCGCCGCGCGGCTGCGGCGCTCGCGGGCTTGGTCGTCCTCGCGTGCGGGTGCGCTTCCTCCACGCGCTATGTCGACGCGCCGCTCGAGCTCGGCCCGGCCGACGCACGACGGACGAACGAGTCCGTCCGCATCACGCCCGCCACTCCGGCGGAGCCGGTCACCTTGGTGGGTCGGTGGAGCGGTACCGGAACCCAGGACGACGGGCAGTCGTGGCCCATCGTGGTGGACGTGCTGTCTTCGGCGGCCGGGAGATGCGCCACCGCGCGCTACCCGAGCATTCCCTGCACCGCCGATTGGTTCTGCACGGGAACCGACGGCGACGTGGTGGTGGCCAAAGAGAAGCTCCGGACCGGCGCGGGAAAGTGCATCGACAACGGGGAGATGCGCATGCAACTGGTGGACGGCACCCTCGAGTGGAGCTGGCGCGGCGATGGCCAGACCGCCAACGCCGTGCTCCACAAAGAAGACCGCGCCTCGCGCTGAACGCCTCCCGATGCGGCCGAACTCGGCTAAGGGCCCGGTCACGAACAACTTGATCGGATCGGCGTCGAGGCGCGCCGACCTCCGAGGCGCGAAATCGACGGGATACTGCTGCTATCTCGAGATTTCGCAACGATGGAGGCGGCGATGGATCGGCGCCGAGGCGGTTGAGTTCTTCGTGAGCGGGCCCTAAGCTCCGCCGCATGGCAGGTCGATACGGCATCTCGTTCGCGAAGGTTCACATCGAAAAGGGCGAGTACGAGGAGGCCGTCGCAGCGGCCACCGCGGAGATCGACGGCGGCAACGTCGGCCCCGAGCCGTTCTTCGACCGCGCCACCGCGCGTGAGCTCCTCGAGGAGTTCGACGGGAGCCTCACCGACTTCGAGGTGGCCATCGCGCGCAACCGCGAGACGAAGGAGATGGACGGCTTTCAGCTGGACGACGCGTACTTCAGCGCGCTGGTAGCCGCGTCGCAGGCTGCGCCGAGCCCCGCGCAGGGCGTTCAGGCGCTCGATCGCTACACCCGCACCAGCCCCGAGGGAACGCACCGCGGCGAGGTGGAGGAGTGGAAGGCGCGCCTCAAGGGCGATCGCCCCACGCTCCTCGACAAGACCGTCGATATGTGACCGATGCGCCTCCACGTCGTCGACGGCACCTTCGAGCTGTACCGCGCCCATTTCTCGGCGCGGCCACCGGCCGTGGACCCGGAAGGTCGCGACGTGAAGGCCACCGTGGGAATCGTCTCGTCGATGCGCGCCCTCCTGCGCGACGCGGCCGAGGCGGTGACCCACGTGGCCGTCGCCTTCGACAACCCCATCGTCTCCTTCCGCAACGATCTGTACGACGGCTACAAGACCGACGCCGGCGTACCGCCCGAGCTGCGACGGCAGTTCGATCTGGCGGAAGAGGCGGTGGCGAGCCTGGGCATGGTCGTGTGGTCCATGAACCGCTACGAGGCCGACGACGCGCTGGCCACCGCAACCCGCGTCTACCGCGACGACTTCGAGCAGATCCGTGTACTTTCCCCGGACAAGGATCTCGCCGCGTGCCTCGACGGCGAGCGCGTGGTGCAGGTGGACCGCATTCGCAAGAAGGAGATTCGCGCGGCCGACGTGCTCCTGGTGCGCGGCGTGGAGCCCTTCCAGATGGCCGACTACCTGGCGCTCATCGGCGACGCGGCCGACGGCATTCCCGGGATTCCCGGCTTCGGCGAGAAGACCGCCGCCGCGCTCCTTCGCCGCTACCGGACGCTCGAGGAGATTCCCGACGGAGACTGGGACGTGCCGGTGCGCGGGAAAGACCGTTTGATGGACACGCTGCGCGGCGCCCGGAAGGAAGCCGCGCTGTGGAAGCAGCTCGCCTCGCTGGCCTTCGACGTCCCGCTCCAGGAGACCGCCGTCGAGCTGGTGGTGGGGCAGGGGGATGCGACCAAGCAGGCAAGCCTGGCCGCGAAGCTCGGCCGCGAAGCGCTGTAGCCTCCGTCAGTTTTGGAGCTCGGGGAGCCGCACCACCCGTACGAGCGCAGGCTCACCTTTGGCCTCGACGGTGATCAGGGCATCGGGGCCCAGACGGCCCACCCACATGCCGCGGGGCACCGGGGGTCGCACCCGTCCGCCACGGATCGCCGAGCGATCGAAGAGCATGACGGCGTCGCTCTCGTCGTCGCCATCGTGGCCGTCGACGAAGATGCGGTGCCCCAGCACCACGCCCGCGTAGCTGGAGACGAAGTCGTCCGAGAGCTCCACCGCCGAGAGCTCTTCGAGGCCGGGCCACGCGTGGGTGCGCAGCTCGTCGGCCTCCACCAGGTGCACCCGCGCGGCATCGGAGGAGAAGCCCACGAATCCCGACGGGACCGACCCCCCGTCGAGCTGCGTGGCGACCGAGAGTGGGGCCCCGTCGGTGAACCCCGCGACCCGCGCGAACGTGCCCTCCTGACCACAGGCCGCAAGGAGCAGCACCGCGTCGTCCACCGGGTGCACGTGGAGCTCGTGGAACGCCGGCGGCGGCAGCGGCGCGCTGCGGACCACCCCGTGAACAGCGTGCGTGCGCGCGTCGAGGAGCGCCAGCGCGGTCTCGGTGCCAT
The DNA here is from genome assembly GCA_013141295.1 of Polyangiaceae bacterium. Taxonomy (GTDB): domain Bacteria; phylum Myxococcota_A; class Polyangia; order Polyangiales; family Polyangiaceae; genus JABFRG01. The sequence goes on along the minus strand of JABFRG010001098.1, from coordinate 2 downwards.
TC
>JABFRG010000450.1 GCA_013141295.1 Polyangiaceae bacterium | reverse complement strand
GAGCATTCTTCGAGCTCCTCTGGCGAGAGTGCCACGAGTGACCCCGTGTGCGTGCAGAATGCACGCAGCATCGCGTCGTAGTCGGCGTTCCAGTTCACGCCGCCGTTGCGGTGGAGCTCGTCGCTCACGCGGCCCGCGATGCGAACCACCTCGCCTTGCACCGTTTCGCATGCGCCGCTGGAGGGCACGAGCAGCTCCCAGAGCTCCACGTGCTGCTTCTGCCAGGTCGTGGCAGTGGCCACGATGGGCGAGACGCCGTCGTGCATCTTGCGCGGTGCCGGCGGCGTCACGCCGAACATCTCGCAGAGCTTGCGTGCGGCGGCGGCGGTTTCTTCCACCGCGTCCTTCGCGAACCCTGCCCGGTGAAACTCGAAGGTGTCCGCGGCCCGCTTCACGAGCTCCGGCGCGCGCTCCACGCGAGCCCCCGCCGCGAGCAGGGATTTGGCCACCGGCACCATGGCGACCAGGTCGATGTTGGACATTCGCTGCAACGCGTACTCCAGCGGCGTCAGACCCTTGTCGTCCTGCGCGTCGACCTTCGCACCGCGCGCCAGCAGGAGCTCCACCGAGGCGAGGTTCTTGCCGTCGGCGGCGAAGTGCAGCGGCGTGGCGCCATACTTGTCGCGATGATGAATGTCGGCGCCCAGCTCGATCAAAACGGCCGGCGGGAGCAGGTGATGGAAGCGTGAGCGAGCGCTCTCGTGGAGCGCCGTACGACCATAGTTGTCCGTGGCGTCGACGTGGGTGCCCCGCGCGACCACCCACCGCGCGAGCTCCGGGGTGCACTGCCGCATCGTGAGAACCGTGACCTTGGCGTGGCCGCCGCGGGCTTCGAGCTCGCAGGCCTCCAGGACCGCATGCACGGGGTCGTAGTCCCCCGATGTCGCAGCCCGCTCGAGCGTTTGCTCGAAATCCTTGGGGAGCGTCTTTCGCAGAGCGGGTTTGCGCGCCATGACGCAACGGTACGAGGCCCGCGTTGCGCGCGCAATTGCTGCGCTTCGCCTACCCTCGACAATGCGCGCGACTCGCATACGCTCGGGACCGGAGCGCACCATGGGAACCCACCTCGATGTGACGATGGCCCGAGACGAAGAGCTCGCGCGTGGGGCCGTCGAGGCCGCCGAGGTCGGCGCGTTCGACTGGGACCTCACGCGCGGTCGCTTCGAAGGGTCCACCGCGCTCTGGCGGCTGTGGGGCCTTGCTCCGGGCGCTGACGCGGGATCCTTGCTGGATTGCCTCCAGGCCGCGGACAAGGCGGTGCTGACGGCAGCTGTGGCTCGCTGCACGCCGCAGAGTGACCGTTTCGCCTGTGGCCTCTGCGTTCGATGGCAAGACGGCACGGTTCGTCGCAGCGCGGTGCGTGGAGGGGTCTCGTTCGATGCGGGTGGCACGGCGGTGCGTGCGCGTGGCGCAGTGATGGACATCGACGCGCGGTTCCAAGAGAGCGCGAATGCCGAGATCGAAGCGTCGGCTGCGCTCCTGCGTATCGCGGTGAACGCCGCGCGGATCGGCGGGTTCCGGATCTCGCTCCCGAGCTACCAGACGCACCTTTCGGACGAGGTCCGCGCGATCCGCGACTTTCCCCCCGGATACTGGCCCACCATGGAGGAAGCGGTCGAGGGGTACGAGCCGGAGTACCGCCCGGCGATCTTCGCCGCCGTTCGCGCATGCGCCGAGCGCGGCACGCCCTACGACCTGGAAGTGCGGCTGGTGACCCCGAAGAAGCGCAGGCTATGGGTGCGCCTCATGGGCGAGCCCCGTCGCAACGCCGAAGGCCACGTCGTCGAGATCGTCGGCGCCCTGCAGGACATCGACGAGAGCAAGCGGCTCGAGCAGCAGCTCCGGCAATCGCAGAAGATGGAGGCGGTGGGGCAGCTCGCCGGCGGCGTGGCGCACGATTTCAACAACCTCCTCTCGGTGATCCTCAGCTACAGCTCGATGATGCTCGCCGAATTGCCTGCGGAGGCGCCCACGCGCGCCGATCTGCAGGAGATCAACCGCGCAGGCGAGCGGGCGAGGGTGCTCACCGCGCAGCTGCTGGCCTTCAGTCGGCAACAGATCATCCAACCGCGGGTCGTCGAGCTTACGCAACTGGTGCACGGCGTGGAGAGCATGCTCCGTCGCCTGATCACCGAGAGCATAGAGCTCTCGCTCCTGACCTCCCGGAACGTCGGGAAGATCTTCGCCGACCCCGGTCAGGTCGAGCAGGTGCTCATGAACCTCGTCGTCAATGCGCGCGACGCGATGCCGGCAGGGGGGACCATTTCCATCGAGACCGCCGACGTCGAGCTCACTCCCGAGTACGCGGAGCAGCACTACGGCGTCGTCCCTGGCCCCTACGTCATGCTGGCGGTGACCGACACCGGGGTGGGCATGACCGCGGCGACCATGGAGCGCATCTTCGAACCCTTCTACACCACCAAGGACCAGGGGCAGGGGACCGGGCTCGGGCTCGCCACGGTCTTCGGCATCGTCAAGCAGAGCAGCGGCCATATCTGGGTCTATTCGGAGCCCGGCGTCGGAACGACGTTCAAGGTGTACTTTCCCCGCACCGACCTGCCCGTCGAGCCGACGGTGAAGCCCGTGCACGAGGCCGCACGCTTGAAGGGGACCGAGACCATCCTGCTGGTGGAAGACGACCAGCAGGTGCGCGTGCTGATCCGGTCGGTGCTGCGCGGCTATGGGTACAATGTGCTGGATGCCCAGAACGGCGGGGAGGCCTTTCTCACCGCCGAACAGTTCCCGGGGAAGATACATCTACTGCTCACCGACGTCGTGATGCCGCGGATGACCGGGCGCCAATTGGCCGAGCGCCTCGTGGGCATGAAGCCCGACCTCCGCGTCCTCTACATCTCGGGCTACACCGAGAACTCCATCGTTCACCACGGCGTCCTCGACGCCGGGATCGCCTTCTTGTCCAAGCCGGTGACGCCCGAAGCCCTCGCGCGAAAGGTGCGCGAGGTCCTCGACGGTCGCTGACGGCGAGCTCGCTCACCCTTCGAGCTGGGACTTGAGTCGATCGAGGGCGCGCTGCATGGCCTGCCGAAACTGCACGCGCATGAGCAGAGCGGCGACCGGCCATGCGACGGCGCTCGTGAGCTCGAAGTCGTAGGTCCAGGTGACGTCGGTGCCACCGTCGGCTTCTTCGAAGCGCCAGGTGCCGTCACCGTGGCGGATGAGGAGCGAGAAGGGCGCCTCGAGCCCGGAGACGATGCGATATGCGTGGATGCGCGGCCGCTCGAGCTCGAGGATTTCCTCGGTGAGCTTGGAGCCGTCGCTGTTCTCCACGCGCCGCTTGCCGCCCACGCGCAGCGGTCCGTCCATCATCTCCGCGCGCAAGATGGCGGGGATGGCGCCGTAGCCCACGAACACTTTCGCGAGCGTGGGCGCTTCCGTCGCGTAGTCGTAGACTTCGGTTCGTGGCTTCGCCACCCGGACCCGGGCCTTCGCGTGCACCTGCATGGTGCCAGGCTATACGAGCGAGCGCGATCTTGGTTGCGCGCGGATCAGCGGCTGGGAATCGGCTGGTCGGCCTGGCGATCCGTGGAGAGCAGGCTCCAGATGGCGTGGTCGAGCCAGCGACCGGCGCAGAACTCGGCCTGGCGCGCGATACCTTCGAAATGGAAGCCGAGGCGCCGGATGACCGCCAACGAGGCGTGGTTGCCGGTGGCCGCCGCGACCCGGATGCGATGGGCGCCGAGGCGCGCAAAGACCCACTCGATGAGGAGCGAGCTGGCTTCGGTCATATATCCGGCCCGGGCCACTTCCTTGCGGAGCCAGTAGCCGAGCTCGCAGCTGCGATGCGGATGCTGCACCGACTCCAGGCTCACCACACCGAGGAACGAGCGACTGGTGTTGTCGCGAATGGCGAAGCGGCAGGCGCGCCCCTGCTCCCAGTCGGCGGCGCTGGCATCGGCGAAGCGGTAGGTGGAGTCGTAGTCGACCACGAAGGGCACCCACGGCAGCCACGGATACAAGTGTGCTCGCGACCCATCCACGGCGGCCCACATGTCACGCGCGTCCGCGCCCTCGAGCGGCGAGAGGAAGACGCGTTTGCCCACCACCGGGCGGGTGCGAATCTCGCTGCGGGCGGGGATCGTCAGCATGGCATCACGCGAACAGATCGTCCTCGCCGGGCATGGAGTCGCCGAGCGAGCCCCACACGTCGTCGTTGTCGTCGGCGTCGTCTTCGCTGCCCGGATAGGCACGGACCAAGTCCTTCGCCGGACGCTCCACGCGCTCGAGCGGACTGGTGACGAGGTCGCGACCGCCGGTGGCGAAGAAGAGCGCTTCGCCCGCCTGCGGCTCGCCCGGATTGGGCACCATCGCGCCGTTCATGTAGAAGCGCAGCCCGCCGTGAATGCGGCGGCGCAGCGCCAGGTGGCCCTGCAAGAACTCGCCGGTTCGACGGTTGCGGACGGCGACACAGAAACCATCGCGGAAGTGATACTCGGTGTTCTTGGTGACGTAGACGCGGTGGCGCCTTCGCTCCTGCTGCCCAGTCGACGGGCCCGCGCTGGCTTTGGCTTTGGCTTCGCTCTGCGACATGCGGCCACCATGGCGAACCTGCCGGGCCTGGGCCAAGAAATTGGAGCGGCCGTGGCCCCGGACGAGATTGACGCGCTCCCCCGGGCGTGGTGCGCTCCCGCCGATGCTCTCCGTTCTCTTCGAAAAAGCCTCGGAAAAAGCCCTCTCCGCCCGGGAGATCAAGCGGCGCATGCGGGTGATGATGCGCCAGCGTCAAATCGATAAGCGAGAGATTTCAATCGTCATTACGGACGACAAATCTATCCACAAGTTAAACAAAGAATATCGACACAAGGATAAGCCTACAGACGTCCTTTCGTTCTCCCTTCAAGAAGGCGAGTTCATCGAGCACGCGCGCGGAGCACTCGGCGATATCGTCGTCAGCCTCGAGACCGCGGCGCGGCAAGCCCGGGAGAATCAAAGAACTCTCCTGGAGGAGGTCACCTTCCTGCTGGCCCATGGGCTCCTCCACCTCCTCGGCTACGACCACCAAACCGACAAAGAAGAGCGGACGATGAACCGGGAGACCGAGGCGCTCCTGGTGCCATTCTCGAAGCCGCCGAAGACCTCGCCGTCGAGGGCGCCCAAAAAGGCGCCAGTTGCGCCGTCGAAACCAAAGAAGCGCGCGGCCCCGGCCGCAAAGAAGAAGGCGCCGGTTCAAAGCAGAAAGCCACGTCAGAAGTAATCGTTCATTTCGCCCGGCGCGGGGCGGGATCGTGACGTCGTGCGTCGCGGGGAGGCCGGCAAAACCAGGGGTCCCCAAGCGTCCCTCTCACGGCGGCCCGGAAAAAAGCACGTTTCGGAGACGATTTTCCCTTGCGGCCCACAAAATCCGAGTGTAGCCATGGTGAACAGATGAACGGGGGTCACCCACGATGGGCTGGCTCCTTTCAACGAAACAGCGTCTCTCCGCCCTTCTTCGCCGCAAACTTCGAACGTAAAGCTCGGACGAAAGCAGAGAACAAGGGGAGCGTTGGATCATAAGAAGATCGAAAGATCCCAGGAGGATTCACCATGGCGGACAAGAAGCGTTTGACGAAGGCTCAAGTGGTCGCCGAGATTGCGGAAGCCACCGAGCTCGACAAGAAGAGCGTGGGTAAGGTGTTTGACGGCCTCGCGGACCTCATCCGCAAGGAGCTCGGCAAGCGCGGTCCCCGCGAGTTCGTGATCCCCGGCCTCCTCAAGCTCAAGGCGAAGGAAGTCAAGGCCCAGAAGGGTGGCGAGAAGAAGCCGAACCCCTTCAAGCCGGGCGAGTTCATCGTGACCAAGCCGAAGCCGGCTTCCGTCAAGGTCCGCGCCTCCATCCTCAAGGCTCTCAAGGACGGCATCTCCTGAGTCCGAGCCCGACGCTCCTCGTGAGCGTTGGGTTCCCGCTCGAGATTGCTAGTATGCGCTGCGGGCGCTGAACGAAAGTTCGGCGCCCTCGGCGTTTAAGGGCTCAGAACGTGCCGGCCACGCCCACGGTCTTGAGCCCGACGACAGGGCGAAAGCTCCTCGCCGATGGCTGTACGCCTGGCGTGCGCATCACTGCACCCGCCACCGCTACGGCGAGGCCGCCGAGCTGCAGCACGGCGTCTCCAACGAAGAGGAATTGAAGCGCTCCGTTGGTCGAGTCGTCGCCCACGTACGTGAGCGGACCGACCAGCGGGATGAGCAGGCGTCGAAATGGTGGCTTGCAGCCCGCATACGCCCACGTCGCGCTGAAGCAGTCCTCGTAGGCGACCCCGAAGAAGGCCGCCCCGAGGTAGCTCGCACCGAAGAACGCGACGCCGCCGATCACCAGGTCCCACCGCGGCTTCGATTCGATACGGGCCTCTTCCGCCCTCTGGTCCTCGGAGCTCTTCGGCTCCTCCGCATGCGCCCAGTTCGCGCTCAACACCAAGGCCGCCGTTCCACACGCGCACGCAAGCTCTCGTCGCATCGGTCCCTCCCTTCGGGCGGATCGACAGTATCAGAACGTGCCGGCCACGCCCACGCTGCGGTCGCCCACCACGGGCGTCCATGACGCACGCGCGGCGGCTCGGGGGCCCGCGGGCTTGGTCCAGAGTGCACCGACCACCGCCAACGTGACGCCCGCCAGCTGGAGTGCACCGTCGGCCACGAAGATCACGTTGCCGCCGGTGCTGTTGCCCTTCGAGAGGTACGTGAACGGCCCTGCGATCGGGATGAGCAGACGCAGGTAGGGGCGCCGGTCTGCGCAGCCGCTATCGCCACCGCCGCCGGCGACGGGTTCCCCGGCAGAATACATGCATTGCTCGGTGACGATGACCCCCATGGCCGCCGCAGCGGCATAGCTTCCGAGGAACACGGCGGCGCCCCCGCCCACCAGCTCCCACTTGGGGGCGCTCACGGTGTCGTTCGACGAGCCGGGCGTGGCGGCGGTAGGCTCGGCCGCACTGGCGCCGGATGCGAAGGCGAGTGTGGCGAGGCAGGCCGCGGTGAGCGTGAGGCGCGTGAGGTGGAGCATGAGATTCTCTGTCGCAAGACGCGTGCCTCGCCCGTACACGCAGCTTCCGGCCGTTTTCTCCGGACAATCCCCGAACGGGCGCTGGCGAGCGCATGACAGCTCGATCACGACGCGGCACGCCGGAGTCGTGCGCGAGCCAGGGCGAACACCAGCACGAGGCCCGCGAGGACCAGCAGCGGGACGTCGCCGTGCCTGGCGTACAAGGTGGGCGGCAGATCGAGCAGCCGCGGGCGAACCAGCAAGGTGCCGGGCTCGGCCGGATAGCTGCGCGTCTCGATGGCGCCGGTCGCGGCCACCAGCGAGAGCGGACCCTGGTTCACCGCGCGCACCAGATCGCGCCGTAGCTCGACAGCGCGGAGCACCGAGAGATGCTCGTGGAGCACGCTCTCGGCGCTCCCGTGGAACCACGCGTCATTGGTGATGTTCACGAGGACGTTGGCGGTCCCGCGCTCGTCGCGGAAGGCGTCGCGGCTGGCGCCGGTGAGCGTGTCCTCGAAGCAGTTGAGAACGCCCATGGAAAGCGCGCCGTGGCGCAGGATCACGTTCTGCTTGCCCGGCGAGAGCCCGGTGCCGCGGGCGAAGGTCTTCTTGAGCCAAGGCACTTCTTCGGCGAAGGGCACGTGCTCCCCGAAGGCCAGGAGGCGGATCTTGTCCTGCGAACGCGAGATGGACCCGTCGCCTCCGGCCAGCACCGCCGAGTTGTACGAGGTGTCGGGACCGCGGAGGATGATGCCGGCGAGGATGGGGCCGCGCAGGCCGTAGCCGACGATGCCCGCGCCGTAGTCGTCGCGCCGCGCCTCGTGCGAGAGCGTGTACGGGTACGCTGCCTCGGGCCACACCGTGAGCTCCGCGCCGTCCAGCTCGCTCACTTTGGTGAGCGCGTGCAGCCGCTTGACGATGACCTCGGCGCGGCCCTTTTCCCAGCGCTCCCGGGCCTCGGTGCCCGGCTGGACCAGGCCGATACGGGCCTGTGGCGCGCGTTGCCGGGCGGCCTCGACGGCCGGTGGCACCACCAGCCCGTGCCGCAGGAGCACGCACGCCATGGCCAGCGCGGCGACGAGCGAAGGCGGGTGGCGATAGCGCAGCGAGGAGATCACGCCGGCGCAGATGAAGGCCCAGCAGAACGCGACGCCCCGCTCGCCCACGATATCTGCAATCTGCACGAGAATGGGCCACTGGGTGAGGCCGCCGGCGAGGGTCCACGGGAACACCGCCGGCGCGTAGGTACCGGCGAAGATGGCCACCGCGAACGCCAGCGGCGGTGGCACCTGCCGCACCGAGAGCCACCGCGTGAGGGTACCTGAGAGCGCCCACCCCAGGCCCTGCGCGCAAGCGAGCAAGACCAGCGCGAGATAGGCCACCACCGCCGGCAGCGGCGTGAAGCGCACGATGACGCCGGGCACGAACCGCAACGCCACCAGGTTGGCCGCGGTCCCGAAGAGCAAGCCGCGGAGCGCACCCGGGAACCGCGACCGCTGCGCAGGTTCCGCGGTGAGCGACAGGTGGAAGAGGGACAGGCCGAGCAGGGTGGCCCACGGAAGGTTCGTGGGCGGCGCGGTCAGGGCGAAGACGAGCCCGGCAAGGGCGGCGAGTACGAGCGGGGCGTGCCTGTGACGGAGCAGCACCTGGGGCTCACTTGGCGATGGTAAGCGGCATCGTTCGGTACTTCTTCACGATGATCTCCCGCAGCGTTCCCACCGAGTGCGAAAAGTCTCCGAGCTTGGCGGTGTGCCCACGAAAGCGCGCTGCTTCGCGCGCGAAGTCCGACTGCGCCCGCCACTCCGGGCTATCTGGCAAGTTCAGCGCCTTGCGCACGGTCTCTCCCAGCTCCACCGCGGTCGCGAAGCGATGCGCCGGGTCCTTGGCCAGTGCCCGGGCGATGATCATGTCGAGCGCCGGCGGCGCCTGCGGCAACAGCGCGCGCAAGGGCAGCGGCTGCGCCTCCACGTGGTCGAGGCGGATCATCCACTCGGTCTTGCCTTCGACGTCGAAAGGAGTCCGCCCGGTGAGCATCTCGTAGAGGACGATGGCTGCAGAATACAAGTCGCTGCGGCCGTCGAGGGGCGCGCCGGTCACCTGTTCCGGCGACATGTAAGGGCCCGTGCCGGGGACGAGCTCGGAGCCCGGCTGCGGTGGGCCGATGTACTTGGTGCGCCGGGAGAGATGCGCGATGCCGTAGTCGGTGAGCTTGACGATGCCGTCCTTGCGCACGAGCACGTTGGAGGGCTTCACGTCGCGGTGGACGATGCCCAGCGCGTGGGTGGCCGCCAACGCGCCCAGGAGCTGCTCGAAGTAGTACCAGGTTCGCTGGAAGGGCACGCCGGGCAGCGCCATGGGGCCGGCGAGCTTGGCCCGCGCCTGGTGCCGGGCGAGGATCTGCTCGAAGGTGTCGCCATCCACGTATTCCATGGCGAGACAGAGCGTGCCTCGGTCTTCGAAGAGGTCGACGAAGCGGACGACGTTGGGGTGGTCGACGCGGCGCATCGCCTCCGCCTCGTTGCGGAAGAACGTGCGGAGGCTGTCGGTCTGGCCGGGCGTGCTGCCCAGGCCCCGCTCTCGAAGGAACTTGAGCGCCACCAGCTCGGGGGCGTCGGCGCCGCGAATGCTGGTGGGGTCGTGGAACATCCAGGCGCGCCACACCACGCCCATCGCGCCTTCGCCCAGGAGGCGATCGAGGACGTAGCGCGCCTCCGGCCGTTGCACCGCCATGCCGCGCTCGAACACCACCACGGACGCAAGGGCGGGCTGCGGCGCCCGGCACTGCGGGCAGATCGCGAAGTGATCCTCGAGGGGAAACGAGCAGCGTACGCAGGCACGCAAAACGAAGAGTCTCTCCAATCGGTGGGGGCCCAGCGCATCGTAGCACCACTCGGCTTTTTTCATCGGCCTTGGAGGATTGAAAAAGTTATGTAGACTCTTTGTGTGTCCTCACTGCGTCAGCGCTTCCCCGATGCTCGCCGTGTGGTGGTTCTCACCGGCGCCGGGATCTCCGTGGCGTCGGGGCTCCGCACCTATCGGGGGCCGCGCGGCCTCTGGACCGAAGATCCGAAGCTCGCAGGTGAGCTGGTGGCGGGCGTAGACCCGCAGGCGCTGTGGACCGTAGCGCGGGCGTGGCGGAGCGAGGTGGCGCGGGCCCAGCCGAGCGCCGCGCACCGGGCGCTCGCCGCTTATCAATCCTCCCTCGCGGCGGAGGGCGGCACGTGCACAGTGGTTACCCAGAACGTCGACGGGCTGCACGAGCGCGCCGGAACCGAGGGCGTCATCGCGCTCCACGGGGCGCTCTCCAAGAATCGCTGCAGTCGCCCGGGGTGCGAAGGCCAGGCCGTCGCCTCCCTCGACGACGTTCCCGCGCCGCCACCCTGCGCAGCCTGCGGCGCCCCGCTACGGCCGGACATCGTCCTGTTCGAGGAGCCACTGGGCGCGCTCGAGGAATGGTCCGCCAAGAAGGCCCTGCGCGACGTGGAGCTCTTCGTGGCCATCGGCACCAGCGGCACCGTGTCGCCGGCGTCCAACTTCGTTCGCGCGGCCGCCTACGCGGGCGCGCATACGCTGCTGATCAACCTCGACGCGAACGGCGGGAGCACGTTCGACGAGGTGGTGATGGGGGACGCCGAGGTGTTGGTGCCGGAGCTCTTCGCGTAGACGAAAAGAAGACGGCGCGGACCCGAGGCTCGCGCCTCCAGGGTCCACGCCGTTCTCTCGCTCGGCCTTCAGCGCGGTACGTCGGCGCTCCGGTAGTTCTTGCCGCGCACGGTCGTGGTGTCGTCACACCAAGCCACGTTCACACCGATGGCGCGCTTGGCGCCCACCAGGCAGTCGTTCTCCTTGGTGTTGGTGAGCGTGACCGGCGTGTTGAGCTGGATGACCTCACCCTCGGTGCAGCTCGTGAACTTCCACTGGTAGTACTCGTCCTTGAGCTGGGTCCGGCTCGAGAGGTTGATGCCGAAGCGCTGCTTGTCGTACATCAGCCATTCCTTCTCGACGAACAGCGCGAAGACCTCACCGCACTTGAGGGGGCCGCTGCCCTTGTGCTTGATGGCCATGGCGTTGTTGGCGGAAGGCGTCCAGCCGAGGTTGAGGCCCGCGCGGTCCTGCATTTTGGCGTAGCCCTTCTGGTCGAGGTTGAAGAGGCTGTACTTCTGCCCGTCCACGATGCCCGTGCCGGTACCTTCGACGCGCCACCCCGCAAGCTCCCGCTCCTTGGCGTCGGCGTCACTCACGCCGAGCGCGCCCGCAACACCCAGCGCGAGACCGAAACCCAAGAGTTGCTTCTTCATCGTCATATCTCCGTCAAGGCCGGCGAGAGTGCCGGCGTGACCTCCCATGAAGCAGCCGGCGTGCCGTCGTCGAACCTCGGGAAATCCACTACTTGCGCCCCCAAAATCGCGGTCTGTCGAGGGCGCGCACCGGGCGCGCCCCTCGGGGTCAACCCTCCTGGCGCCGGCGCGACTTCGGTGTAGTGTTGTGCCATGGAGGGCGTGCTTCCGCCGCTACCCGATTTTCGCTACGTCGGCCTCGATCCGTATCGGCCGCGCGGCATCCTCGTGGCCGGCGCCCTGGCCACCGGGGCCGGTGCGTTCGTGTTCGCTTCCTCGCTCATCGGCCCGGGGCGGGCCATCCTCACCGCCATCGGTGTGGCCGGAGCGGCGCTCTTCTCTCAACGACTGCGTCGCAACGTGCATTCCCTCTCGAAGAACGCGGCGCCCACCTCGATGGCCATCGTCCCCTGGGGCGTCATCATCGCCGACGACACGGCCCCTCGGGTGCTGCGCTGGGCCTCGGCCAAGCACGTGGAGTTCGACACCGTTCACGGGCGCGAGGACGGCGTGCCCACGGCGCTCTACAGTGTGGTGCGGCTGCGCACCGAGCGCGAGCAGCTGTGCGGCATGACCGCGGGTGCGGCGCCGCTCGAGCGTCTCGTCGCCTACCTCCACGACTACGACGACGAGCAGCACCACATCCTCGCCGCCGATCTCGACGGTCAGACCGCCGCGGATCCGCTGGACCCGCAGGTGGCCTTCCTGCTGGAGAGCGCGCGCGGGCACCTCGCCACGGCGCCCTCGACGCTGGGCCTGGCGGAGGGCGGATACCGCCTGCGGTACGCCAGGATGGGCACCCCCATCACCGTCGACCGCCTGCGCGCGATCCTGCGGGACCGCACCGCGCGTTCGCCGGATCCCCGAGCATTCGCGGCGATTCTCGCGGCGGAGCTCGGCCTGCGCGAGCTGACGCCGGAGCTCCTGTCGCTGGTGCAATCGCCGCATCCGGTGCTGGCAGCCGTGGCCAAGCGCGCCGCGCTGCTCCTCGGCGCCCCCACCACCAAGGCCGGATCCCTCGACGAAGTGGCGCCGTTTCTCGGGGAAGCCGACCTCGGGGCCCTTTCCGGCTGGCGGCCCGCCGTCGCCCCCTGCGATGTGCTAGACACCTCGCTCTAGGCCGAAGCTCGCGTCGAGCCCGCGCCTCACAGACGCGCCGACGGTATACCCGGAAGCGCTTCGCAGCCCGAGGATGGATCGCGTGAGAGAAGTCATTGTTCCCGAAGGTCTCGATGGCGCCCGATTGGACAAGGCGCTCGTGGAGCTCGTGCCCGGGGCCTCTCGCGCCAAGGTTCGCAAGGCCATCGAAGCGGGCGGCGTTCGCGTCGGAGGCCGCATTCGCGCCAAGGGCGAGATCGTCCGCGCCGGCGACGCCCTCTCGTTCGAGGACGTCGATCTCGTCTCGCAAGAAGTCCCGCCGCTCCCGGAGCCGGAGGCCAAGCTCGACGTCCTCTTCGAGTCCAAGGACGTCATCGTGGTCAACAAGCCCGCTGGCCAGCCGTGCGCGCCGCTCCGCGCCAGCGAGACCGGCACCCTCGCCAACGCACTCATCGGTCACTACCCCGAGCTCGCGGGCGTGGGGTACGGTCCTCGCGAGCCGGGCCTCGTGCATCGGCTCGACACCGACACCAGCGGCCTGGTGGTGGTGGCGCGCAACCACGACTCGTTCTCGAACCTGAAAGAAGCCCTCTTCGCCGAGCGCATTCACAAGACCTACCTGCTCGTGTGCGAGGGCGAAGGCCTGGCCGACACCGGCGAGGTCTCGTTCCCCATCGCCAACCACCCGAAAGACAGCCGTCGCGTCCTCGCCTGCGTTCACCCCCGTGACGTCATGCGCAACGCCCCGCGTCCGGCGCACACCCGCTGGATGGTGGAGGCGCGCAACGGTCGCTGGGCGCTCGTTCGCGCTCGTGCCCCGCGCGCGCTGCGGCACCAGATTCGCGTGCACTTTGCAGCTTTGGAGCACCCGCTGGCGGGAGACACCCTCTACGGCGGGCCGGCCGAGCTGCCGCGCCAGGCGCTCCACGCCGCTTCGGTGGCGCTTCCGGGCTCCTTCGAGGTGGCTTCCGTGCTCCCGGAAGACATGCAGGCGCTCTTCGACCGCGGCACCTGAGGTCGATCAGAGCGCGGGAGCAAGCGTGGCCGCGAACAGCGACACGCTGCCGGGCATTCCGGTCGCGAGCACCTTGGTCGTTTCCAACCGCACGGTGAGGATCGAACCCTCGGTCTCCGCTGCGAAGGTGATGGGCACCGCGAGGTCGGCGCTCCCGGCTTGCGTGCTCAGGGCACTCTTGAACAACACGCCCTCGAGTCGCACCGTCACCTGAACCGCGCTGTTTTCTTGGGAAAGATGAACCGTGAGGACCCTGGGAGTGGTGCTCGCCTTCGCGGTGAGCTCGATGGGCGTGGGCGACGCGGCCTCGAGCCGCCGTAGCGAGCCAGGGCCGAACATCGTACTGGGGGGTACCGTTGGACCATTGAACGACCCGGGCGTCGGGCATGGGGGTGGTGAATCCGCCGCCGAAGGACAGTGTGGTGTCCACGAGACCGCCGCAGGTGCTGCAGTGGTCCGGCACGTTGTCGTAGTGGACCCAATCGAGCGGGCCCAGCGTCGTGAGGTTCAGCGTGACCGATGGCTCGGCAGCGATGGGGCCGACGGTGACGAACCGCCCGCCGGCCTCGCGTCCGGCATCGGGCAGACCTGCCTCCGGCGCTGCGTCGGCGCTGGCATCCGGCGCCGACCCATCCCCCTGCGAGGTGGCGTCCGTCCCGGCGTCCACCGGCGTGGCGCTGGGCGTCTCGAAGGTGTCGCACCCCAGCACGACCGCCGCCACCAAACCAATGCAATGGACGCGGGTACCCATTCTTGACTCGTAACCGACCGCGCCATCGTGAGCAAGTCCAATCCCGTCCTCGGAAGTTGCGGTCGCGAGAGACCTGCTCTAGTACCAAGCCTGCATGGCCGCGCCCCGCGCCCTGAAAGTCCGCCTCTTCGCCTTCGTAGCGTGCGCCGCCGCGGGCGTGGCAGCCTTGCGCCCGTCGCCGCTGCCGTACGACGTGTCTGCGGTGGCCGGCGCGCTGGGCACCGAGTCGGGCACCTCGGTGGAGCCTCGCGACATCCGGTGGGAGCCCTCGCGTGGGGCCCTGGTGGACGCGCTCTTCGGGCGCCGCGTGGTGTTCCTGGGCATGCTGCCGAAGGACAAGACCCGCGATCTGTTCCGGGCCACCGTGCGGGTGACGCCGGAGGGCACGCCGCTCGGCGTCTCGTCGGTGACCAACCTCACCAATACCGCGCTCGGCGACGATCACGCGCTGGTGCTCCACGGCGACAAGGTCGCCTACGCCACCTTCGCCTTCGGCCTCGAGCAGAGCGTCACCTTCCTCGACCTCGCCGGCGAAGGCTCGCAGAACACCACCGAGAAGCTGCACGACCGGGCCATGGCCTACGTCACCAACGTGCAACAAACGGGGACCGGCGCCGGCATCGCCCGGGTCGACGTGACCTTCGACGAGCCCACCGAGCAGGTGGGGCTCGCCCTCGACGACAAGACCCTCCGCATCGAAGCGCGCGGCCCCAGCGGCTCGGTTCACGCGAACCTCGATACCGCGACCCGCGAGCTCCTGGGCGAGAAAGCCCATGCGGAAAACGCCCGACACCTCCCGAAACGCCTGGTTTTCTGGGCCGTGGACACGGTGCGCGCGGTCCCGTGGATCGGGCCCGCGCCGATAGCCTGGCTCGAAGAGCGCACATTTGCGGTGCGCGACGCCATGCGCCAGGCCAGCTTCAAGGCCAGCGGCGGTGGCGACGAGGTGGTGCGTCCGGTGGAAGCGCCGCGGCTCGAGCTGAACCAGGCAGCGCTCGACGCCGAGCCCTGGCCGCCCCAGGCCATGCGGTCCATCTGGAAGACGCCGGAGCCCCACGAAGGCGAGTGGACGGTGCCCGAGGTCTCGTACCTCAAAGGCCTCGGCGGCGATGCGCCGCCGGCCTTCATGCGTGCGTTCGTGCGACCCGACGAGGAGCGCGCCTACGCCAAGGTCCTGCTGGTGGCCATGGACATGCGCCAGCTCGACCTCGACATGGAAGCGGGCGTCGAAGACCCGAAGCCGCTCACCGGTCCTCCCGGAAGCGGCCGCATCCCCCGCGACCCGAAGATCTTCAAGCGCGTGGCGGCGGCCTTCAACGGCGGCTTCAAGACCGAGCACGGCAGCTACGGCATGATGGTGAAGAAGCGCGTGCTGCTGCCGCCGGTGGCCGGCGCCGCCAGCCTCATCCTGCTGAAGGACGGCCGCGTGGGCATGGGCTCCTGGGGCAACACCACCAAGGTGTCGGGCATCAAGAACGTCCCCGACGACAGCATCCTCTCGTTCCGCCAGAACCTCGATCCGCTCCTCGCCAACGATACGGTGAACCCGAGCGGTCGCGGCCTGTGGGGCTTCACGCTCCCGGGCACGAGCATGCAAACCGAGCGCTCCGGCGTGTGCGTCACCACCCAGGGGCACCTCATCTACGCCTGGGGCGACGACGTGAGCGCCACCACCCTGGGCAAGGCCATGAAGATGGCCGGCTGCGCTTACGGCATGCACCTCGACATGAACCCGCACCACACCGGGCTCATCTTCACGAACATCACGGACGTGAAGGGCAAGAACTGGAAGAGCGAGCTCCTCACCAACAAGATGGAGATCTCGGCGGACCGCTACATCGAGTACGCGCCCAAGGACTTCTTCTACATGATGGTGAAGGAGATCGAGCCGCCGTCCACCCCAGGGATCGCGTGGCTCGCCGACTCCGGCGCGCAGCCGCCGCCCAAGTGGATGCCGGCGTTCTACCGGGCCAAGGTGGGCGACGTGGAGCTCCTCTCGCTGGAGCGGGGGCGCGCGGGCTTCCGCGTGCGCGCTGGCGAGGGCGAGCCCACCAAAGCTGCCTTGCCGCAGGAGCTCGAGGCCGAGGACAAGAAGCGCGTGCTCATGGCCATGACCATGGGCGCCCCCAGCGACAAGCGCCCGCGCGGCCTCTCGGTGGACGGCAAGGTGGCGATGCTGGTGT
>JABFRG010000402.1 GCA_013141295.1 Polyangiaceae bacterium | reverse complement strand
TCCTTGAACTCCATGGACGTGCTGGGCATGAACCCGAAGGGAAACATCGCGTAGTGCGCGCCGGTGGAGGCCACCAAGCACACCACCAACGCGATACGCACGCCACGCCCGCGCCAGAAGCGAGCCGCGCGGGTCTTTACCGCCCCGGAAGGCGTGGCGTGAGGAGCAACCGGTGCCGACTCTGCGGCGCCAGCGACGAGGGGATCCTTCGACTGCGGCTGCTCAGACACACAGGGCCTTCAAGTTGGACACGAAGCGAAGCACCGCGATTCAACGTAAGCCGCATTTTGTGCAGATCCAGAGCGAAACGTCGGCGGGCACGTGTTTCGCACAGGGAGACCACATGCCCGCCTCGTTTTTCCCGCGGAACGTCCCCTCGCAGCGGCCGCTGCACAAAATTGGATCCTCCACCCCATCTTCGCTATGACCGACCGTCGATCCACCATGCGAAGGTTCTTCTATCTCTTCGCCGCCCTTCCCCCGGCGCTCGTGTTCGCCTGCGGCGAGTCCAAGCCCAATCCGGCGCCGAACCCCGAAACGGCTGCTGCCACCGTGGCTCCGCGCCGCGATGCGCCCACGCCGAAGGCCGGCTCCAAGGCGGAGCCCCAGGCCGCCCTGTCCGCCGATGCCGGCCCCGCGGCCCCGGAAGGACCGCAGCACTACATCGGCGCGCTCGCACTGCAGACCCCCGTCCTCTCCGAGATGGAGTGGCCGAAGGAGGGCAAGAAAGGCGGCAGCGTGCGCCTCGGCTACCTGCGCCAGGGCGGCAAGGCCCCGGTCATTCCCGAGCCCCACGTGAAGTCCAACTGCAGCGAGGGCTGGTACGAGCTGGTCTCCGGCGGATTCGTGTGCGGCAAGTACGCCACGCTGGATCTTAACCACCCGCGCTTTCGCAGCTCGCCCCATGTACCCTACACGGATCGACCGCTGCCCTATGACTACGGGTACAACGTCGCCAACGGCACGCCCATTTACCGCGCCGTCCCCTCCCGCGAGGAGCGCGTGGCCAACGAGCCTTGGCTGACCGCACCCAAGAAGAAGAAGCGCGAGGACGGCGACAGCGACAGCGAGGGCGACGCCACGGCGACCAACGTGAGCGCGACCACCAGCGCGGCGCCTGCGGGCGACGGCGACGCCGGAGCGCCGGCCTGGTACCTGCGCGACTACGACGGCGGCAAGCCGCAGGTCACCCTCGACGATCTCCGCGGCGACGGCCCGGTGTACCGGCGCATGGTGCGCGGCTTCTTCCTCGGCCTCGACAAGCAGTTCATCTCCGGCGGCTCCCGCTGGTGGCGCACCACCGACACGCTCATCGTGCCGGCGGATCGCATCATGTCGTGGAAGATGCCCACCGAGTTCCACGGCATGTGGCTCGACGACCGCGGCAAATCCGACGGCGATCCCGCGGCCACCGCGCCGGCGGCGCACAAAGGCCCGGGCCTGGTGGGGTTCATCCTCAACGGCAAGGCGCGCAAGTACACCATGAGCCCGGAGCACAAGCACGTCTCCTCGGGCGGCGATCTCTCGCGCTTCCAGGCGGTTCGCCTCACCGGCGAGACCGCCACCGTGGGCCAGAGCAACTACTCGGAGACCGAAGAAGGCTGGTGGATGCGCGACGCCGACGGCACCAAGACCAAGCCCGGCGGCGCTCCGGCGGACCTCAAGGCCGGCGAGAAGTGGGTCGACGTCTCCATCGGCCAGCAGACGCTGGTCCTCTTCGAGGGTGACAAGCCGGTGTACGCCACGCTGGTCTCCACCGGCCGCACCAGCCCCATCAAGGACAAGGATCACGCGACGCCCACCGGCTCCTGGCGTATCCGCGACAAGCACATCGCCTCCACCATGGACGGCGACGTGGCCTCCGACGGCCCCTACTCGATCCAGGACGTCCCGTGGATCCAGTACTTCCAGGGCAGCTACGCCCTGCACGGCGCCTTCTGGCACGCGAACTTCGGCCACAAGCAGAGTCACGGCTGCGTCAACCTCTCGCCGGTGGACGCCAAGGCCATCTTCGGCTGGACCGAGCCCGCGCTGCCGGAAGGCTGGCACGGCGTTTCGTCGACCGCCGAGCACCCGGGTAGCTGGGTCGTCGTCCACGACTAGCTCTCGAGCTAGACCAACGCAATTCGCGCAGCGCCAGCGGGGGCGCCATCGTCCAGCTTGACGAACGGGCCGGTTCTGTCGAAAAGGAGATCGTGGATCAACTCTCCGCACACTTGGACCGAGGGTGGGACCTGGCGCAGCGCGGAGACGCCGCGGGGGCGAGCGCCTGCGCCCGCCGTGCGCTGGAGCTCGATCCGCAGTCGCCAGAGGTGCACAACCTGCTCGGCTACACCGCGGCGCTGCTCGGGGAGACCGACGAAGCCCTCGACCACTACCGGCAGGCCATCGCCCTCGACGAGACCTACTTCGAAGCGATGCTCAACGCCGCCGAGGTGCTCATTCCGCTGGGCGACTGGGACGAAGCGGTGTCGCTCTGCGACGACGCCCTCGATCTGGCGGAGACCGACGAAGAGGCCTGCGACAGCCTGCTGCTCAAGGTCGACGCGCTGCTCGCCAAGGGCGACGACGACGCGGCCCGGGTGGCGCTCAAGCGCATACCCAGCGGGCCGTACGTCAACCCGTCGCATTCGTTCCTGGTGGGCCGCGCCCACTACGAGCTGGGCGACATGAAGAGCGCCCTTCCCTTCCTCGAAGACGCGGTCAAGCGCGACGGCGAGAACCCGGACGCGCACTACTACCTCGGCCTCTTGAAGGACGAAGAGGGCGAAGCCCATCGCGCCACCGAGTCGTTCCTGCGGGCGCGGCAGCTCGACGCGCTGCGGCCGCCGCCGCCGTGGTCGCCCAAGCCCGACACCTTCGGCACCATGGTCGAGAACGCCATCTTGAAGCTCGACGTGCTCCTCGCCCGCTACGTGCGCGAAGCGCAGATCTACTGCGTCGACCTTCCGGGCGCAGAGCTGGTGGTGGACGGCGTCGATCCGCGCGTCTCGCTGCTCATCGATGCGGCGGAGGACAAGAAGCAGGTGCGCGTCTTCGTCTACCAGCGCAACGTGGAGCGCACCGCGGGCAGCCTGGCGGAGATGGAGGCGGAGATCGGCCGCTCCCTGGAGCGCGAGGTCACGACGGTGTTCGGCAACGTGCCGAACGAGACCGACAAGCGTCACCTCAACTGAGCGGCGCCGCCGACTTTCGCTCGGCGTTGGCGGCCCGAAGCTCCGCCAGCAAGGAACGCGCATCGGGAAAACGGTCCTTC
>JABFRG010000013.1 GCA_013141295.1 Polyangiaceae bacterium | reverse complement strand
CGGCCGGGCTCGTCGCGCCGGTGGACGCGCACGCGATACTGGAGCGCCTCGCCACGGATGCGCACGCGCCGGTGGCGTTGGCCGCGCTCGAGCTTCTGGGCGCGCCGTGGGCCCATGGCATGCGTCTTCCGCGGCTGCCGCTCGGGAACGAAGACCTGCAACTGGATCTTGCGCGAATTGCCCTCTGGGAAGCGCGTCGTCTCCCGGAGCCACTGCGCGCGGCGCTGGCGAGCCGTGATCTTTCTCCGCGGCTCGTCGCGCGCGTGATGCTCGCGCTCGGCAACGTCGGAGACGCGGCCGACGTCGGGGCCATCGCCTCCGAGATACGGAGCGAGGGGGACGACGTGGGTGAAGCGGGATTCCGCGCGCTCCATGCCGCCAAGCGACGCGGCCTCGGCGTGGACGACGACGACGCGCTGGCCCTCGCCGCGCTCGCGCTCTCGGGCGCCGCGTCGAACCTGCAGCAGGTGGCCGAGGTCCTGAGCAGTCGCTCGGATCGCATCGTGGCCGCGTGGGACGCAGCCCCCTGGGACGACGCGCTGGCGGCACGCAAGGTGGCGCTCCTGGAAGCATTCGGTACCCGCGGAGCCATCACCCGGCTCCGGGAGATTCTACGCCGCCCAGGCGAACGTTCGGGCCTTCCGTACGCGATGGAGGCGCTGGGTCGGCTCGGCGACGTCGCCGCAGAGGAAGGCATTCTCGAGCGCTTCGACGACGCGCCCGAAGCCGCGCTGGTCGCGCTCGGATACCTCGGTGGCCCGCGAACCATCACGTTCCTGAGCGCACGCCTCGACACCGTGGAGCCACCGGCCTGGAGCACAACAGCGGCCGTGCTGCTCTTCCAGCTGGCGCCCTCGCCCTCGCTCTTCGAGAACCTCGCCGCCCGCGGCGTGCTCGAGCCGGCTGTGCTCGATGCCATCCCGGCGCAGGGAGCCTGCACCGACGCCCTCTCGCGGCTGGCGACCGCTCCCGGCAACCCCCTCCGCGCACCGGCCATCCGTGCGCTCGGGCGCACCGGCGGTCCCATGGCGATGTCGGTGCTGGGCGGCATGCTGGACGATCCCGACGAAGAGGTGCGCGTCGAGATCTCCGCGGCGCTCCGCACGCTGGGCCATGGCCTTGCGGCCCAGGGAGCGCTTCGGCCGCCGGGATTGCGCGATGCAGCGGACCCCGGCGCGACGATGCTCGCGCACGCATTGGTCGCGCGCCTCGCGGAGCCCGACCTTCCGCTCACCTCTGCCATCCGCCTGCTGGACACGCTCGCCGCGTGCGCCACTCCCGGGTGGCGGGCACCGGCCCGGTTCGTTCCGGTGGTCCGGGCGTACCTTCGGCGGCGCGCCCCCGAGATCCGGAAGCGCGCCATCGCGTGCCTGGCCGCCGCGGGGGGAAGCGCCATTGCGTGGGTGTTGCCGGCGCTCGAGGACGACGATGTCACGGTGGCGCGGCAAGCGCTGCGGGCGCTCTCCTCGCTCGGCGCAGGCGGCGTCGCCGCGCGCGTGGCCCGCTGGCTACACCAGCCGAACATGAACCTGAAAAAGACCGCCGCAGAGGCGCTCGCCGCGGCGGGCGACGCGAGCGTCGCCCGTGACCTGATGGGCTGGCTCTCGTCCCACGACAACCCCGGCTTTCGCGACGCGCTGCTCGCCACGCTCCGGCACATCCTCGGCGCATTTCATCGGGGCGCGCTGGTGGAGGCGTTGGTCGGCGCAGAAACCGCGCGCGAGCGAGAGCTCTGCGCGCTGGCCATGTCCGGGGAATGGACGCCGGCCGAGATGGCGGCCCTCGTGCGCGTGCGCGGAGACGGTGGCCGCGCGCCGTGGTGCGCGTTGTTCCTCCGGCGGGTGTACGACGGCACGGTGAAGCCGAAGAACGGCTCGCTGCTCGACCTCGACGCCGCGCTTCGCACGCGCGGCATCCTGAACCCGGTCACGAGCACCCCGGTGGCCGAGGAAGAGCCGCTTCGGACGACCGTCCACGGCCTTCGCGCAGGCATCGCGCTCCGCGACGCCTTGCGGGCTCGGCCGGCCGGCACGGAAACAGCGGCGGCCATCCGCGCCGCGTTGCCCCCTGCGAACGCCCGCGGCGGGTTCGTCCTGGCGCCGCTCTCGCGAGCCGAGGTGCGCCGCCTGATCGAGGTCTATCTCCACCTCGATCCCGAGGGGCGCGCGGCAGCGCGGAGCGTCCTCGAGGGCTGCGAGCTCGATCCCGCGTCGGCGCTGCGCCTCGCGCGCGGCCTCGAGCACGACGCATGGACCCACGGGCCCAGCTCGCTGCTCCGGGTCTGGGCCGACACACTCACGCTCGACCGCGCGCGCACGCTCGCAGAGTCGCCGAACGGCGCCGCGCGGCAGGCCGCCTGGCAAACCGTGCTGCTGTCGGACGAATCGATGGCCCTGGTGGCGCCGATGAACGAGGCGCAGCGCTGGCTCGACGCGGTCATCCGCCGCAACGGGAGCGGCGACGCTTGGGCCGCACGCCATCGGCAGTTCCCGATGCTCTTCCGGACCCTCGCGCGCATCGCCGGTGCCCGCGCCGCGGTGAGCCACGCCAGGCGCTGGATGGTCGAACATCCGGAGACGCAGGAGCTGCTGCCGGCGGAGCTCGCGCGGGAGGAGGAGGCCGGCTTGGACTTGCTCGAAGAGCTGGCGCTCGGGGACGCGGTATCGCTGCGGGTTCGCGAGGTCGCCGCCAGGCAGCTGGCGCACACCGCGACGCCACCGTTCTTGCGCGCGCTGCTCGAGGAAGGGCACGCATCGCTCCGCGAGATCGCCGCAGAGGCGCTGCTCGAACGCGGGTCCCCCGCGGACCGCCCGCGGATCCTCGAGGACTACCTCTCGGGCCGTTTGCGCACATCCTTCGTGCCCAGGGTCCGCCGCGAGGATGTCGAGGTCTTCCGGCTCGCTCCCCTCCCGGTGGAGGGCGACGAAGCACTGCGCTTCATCGCCCTCGCCGAGGAGACCGCGCGCGTAGCGCCCACGGTCGCCGCAGAGCGGCTCCTCGATTTGTGGAGCACGCCCGATGCGCGGACGCGTGCGCGCGCCCGCGACGCGCTGCGGAGGCTCGGAACCGGACCGGTGCTTCCCTTCGTGCGTCAGGCCCTGAAAGAAGGGTCCACCAGCGCGCTCGACGCGCTCGCCGCCGGCAGTTCGCTCTCCCCGGAGCTCACCGGGTACGTCCGCGCGCAAGGGCCCACGGACGCCTGGGTGGAATACCTCGAACGCTGCGCCGGCGGCGGATTCCTTCACGCGCCGGGCATGGC
>JABFRG010000283.1 GCA_013141295.1 Polyangiaceae bacterium | reverse complement strand
GCTCGCGGCGGGCTTCGTGGCCTTTCCGGCGGGCTTCGCCGGGGCGTCACCGGCCTTGTGCGCCCGGATGGCGTCGAGCACCGCATCGGCGTGACCGTCCACCTTCACGTTGCGGAAAACCCGCACGACCTTGCGGTCCGGGCCGATCACGAAGGTGCTGCGCAGCGCTCCTTCGATCTTCTTTCCGTACATGGTCTTTTCGCCCCAGGCGCCGAACGCCAGGTGGGCCACGCGATCCGGGTCCGACACCAGCGGGAAGTTCAGCTTGTACTTGGCCTGAAAGGACTTGTGCTTGGCGATGGTGTCGCGGGAGACCCCCACCACGTGCGCGCCGAGCTTGGCCAGCTCGGCCTTCTTGGCGGTGAACGCCTGGGCCTCGCGGGTGCAGCCCGGGGTGTCGTCCTTCGGGTAGAAGTAGAGCACCAGGTAGGAGCCCGCGTACTTCTTCGGGTCGAGGGCCGACTCTCCGTCGGCGGAGAGCGCGGGGAGAGAAAACGAGGGGCAAGCTTTTCCGACGTCCGTCATCAACGACTCTTATACACGGCGGCCAAAGTTGGTACCATCGGGTTCCGCGCGGTCACCGGAGGCGCGAGCCTCCCTCATCCTGGTATCGTCGATGGTCCCGCCTTGCAGCTGAATTTTGCCGCGAAAGAAGTCGTCCTGAAGCTGGTCTATTACGGACCTGCGCTGAGCGGCAAAACGAGCAATCTGAAGGCGCTCCACGACCGCGTGGACGCGTCGGCGCGTGGCCGCCTCATGACGCTGGCCACCCGAGACGACCGCACGCTGTTCTTCGACATGCTCCCGCTGGCCATCCGCGGCGACGGCATGAGCTTGCGCATCAAGGTGTTCACGGTGCCAGGGCAGGTGGTGCACGCTTCGACCCGGCGCTTCGTGCTCCAGGGCGCCGACGGTGTGGCGTTCATCGCCGACTCGCAGATCGCCGAGACCGAGAACAACGCCGCCTCCTTCCGCGATCTCCGGGACAACCTCCGGGAGCTGGGGCGCGCCATCCGCGACGTGCCGCTCATCATCCAGTTCAACAAGCGCGACATGCCCGACATCCGCAGCGAGCAGGAGCTTCGCACCCTGGCGCAGAAGGGGCGTGAGCCGGTGTACGCCGCGACCGCCGTGAACGGCGCCGGCGTCCTCGAGACCTTCTTCGGGCTCCTCTCCTCGACCTGCACCAAGCTCGACGAAGAGCACCAGCTCTCGCAGAAGCTCGGGCTCACCATGACCAAGTTGCTGGAGACGGCGGCCTGGCAGTTCGGCTGCGAGCAACCCTATCAGGACCTGGTGAAGGCCTGCCTGCACGGAGCGAAGCCGTGAGCGACGGTCCGGTCACGCTCGTTCCCGCCGCCATCGACGCGGCGCTCCCCATCGAGGAGCTGGTCGATCGCGACCTCCTCGACGAGCTCTGCCAGAGCCTCTTCGCGCTCTTCGGCATCCCGATTCGCCTGTTCTCCACCGGCGGCAGCACCTATGGCGTGGTGGCCCACGAGCACGAGTTCTGTACGTTCGTGAACACCTCGAAGGACGGCCGCACGCAGTGCCGAGCCACCGTCGACGCGGTCAAGGCCAATAGCCCGCCCTCGGCGGTGGTGCACCCGTGCTTCACCGGCCTCGCGTACCACATCGAGCCGGTGGAGTACGAAGCGCGCGTCTATGGGCGCGTGGTCATCGGGCCGTTCGCGCCGGCCGCGCTCCGTGAGCTCACCGCGGAGGGGCGTACCGCGCTCGCGGTGCTCGACGGCGACAAGAGCGCCGCGCTCCTCGCCAAGGTCCCGCGGGCCAAGCCCGAGACGGTGGCCCGCGTCGCCGCCCACCTGCGCACGGCGCTCGACATCATTCTCTTCAACGCGCACAAGACCGCGGTCACCAGCTCCACCCACCTCATGAGCGTGCGCGAGAACTTCCGCGAGCTCACCGAGAAGAACGAAAAGCTGCAGGCTGCATACAATCAGCTCAAGGAGGCGGACCGCCTCAAGTCGAGCTTTCTCGCCACCGTGAGCCACGAGCTGAAGACGCCGCTCACCTCCATTCTCGGCTACAGCGAGATGCTCTCCGAGGGCATCGCCGGACCGCTGGCCGAGGAGCAGGCCGAGTTCGTGCGCACCATCCACGAGAAGGGCACTCACCTCCTCGCGATGATCACCGGTCTGCTCGACCTCTCCAAGCTGGAGATCGGCACCATGCGCATGCGCCGGGAGAACGCGCGGATTGCCGACATCCTGCGGGACGTGTGCTCCACCCTGGTGCCCCACGCCAAGAAGAAGGGCGTCGAATTGGCGTTCGACTGCAAGGAAGAGGCCTTCGCGGTTCGCGTCGACCCGGTGCGGCTCCAGCAGGTGTTCACCAACATCGTCGAGAACGCCGTCAAGTTCACCGAGGCCGGTGGCTCCGTGCGCATCACCGACCGCATCGTCGAAGAAGAGGACGGCACCGACGACGAGATCGGCTTCGCTATCATGGCGTCGAAGACCTCGTACGTGGAGATTCGCGTGGCCGACACCGGGGTGGGCATCCCGGAGACGGAGCGCGATCGGGTGTTCGACGCCTTCTATCAGGTCGACTCCTCCTCCACGCGGGAGCACGGCGGGACCGGCCTCGGGCTCGCCATCGCCAAGCGCGTGGTGCTGGCGCATGGCGGAAGCATCGCCATCGAAGGCAATACGCCCCGCGGCACCGTCTTCGTGGTGCGAATCCCCTCGGCCGAGACCGTGCGTGCGAGCATTCCTACGGTGTCGCTGTTCGAGGAGTCGTCGCCGCTCTTCGACGAGACCGCGAGCGGCTCGGACCGGCGTTGAGCGACGAGTTCGCGCGCATCGCCGCGCTGCGCGATATCCTCGGTAGCGGCGGAGCGACTGTGGAGGTGGGCATCGGCGACGATGCCGCTGTGCTTCGCCCGTTCGAGGGGAAGCTGGTCGCCTCGGTGGACGCGCAGGTGGAGCACGTGCACTTCGAGCGGGCCTGGCTCGGCTGGGACGACGTCGGCTATCGGTCCCTCATGGCGGCGGCGAGCGATCTGGCTGCGGTGGGGGCCGAGCCGCTGGGTGCCATGGCGGCGCTGATTCTCCCGAGCGACTTCTCCGACGACGATCTCGCGGCGCTGGGCCGAGGCCAACGGGCGGCCGCCGATCGCCTCGGATGTCCCGTCGTCGGCGGCAATCTCTCCCGTGGCGGCGGGCTGTCGGTGACCACCACTGTGCTGGGGCGCGTGGACCGGCCGCTCTTGCGAAGCGGCGCGGCGGTCGGAGAGG
>JABFRG010000110.1 GCA_013141295.1 Polyangiaceae bacterium | reverse complement strand
CGGCAGGAATCAGCGGTATGGTGCCGCCGACGCCGTTCTTGCGAAGGTCGACCTTGGGAGTGATCGCCGGTTGCGCGGCGGCGATGCCGAGGCCCGCGAGGACGAGCGGAAGCGAGAGGCTGAGTAGTACGTGCTTTTTCATCAGATCGACTCGCGCGCAGAGCTGGCGGGGAGGGCCTTCGGCGCGGGGGCACTGGCTTTGGCGCGATCGGCTCCGGGGCTTTCCATGGAAGGCGTACTTGCACCAAAAGCCTTGGCGGCCACAAGCACAACGAACGAAAACACGACCACCAGTGCGGACCACGCACCGACGACGATGCCCAGGTACTTCAGCGTTTCTTTACGGAGGTCGTTCATCACTTGATGTTGTAGTCGAGGTTCACAGCCTGGCCGCGTCGGTTCACTTGGACCACGAGCTTGTCCGCAGTGCGGAGTCGCGCGTACGCCTCGAGGGCCTTCTCGGGGCTCGCCATGTCGAATCCGTTGATCGTCTGCAGGCGATCGCCGTTCTCCATTCCGAGCACGCCGAGCAGCGTGTCCGGACGAACGCCGAAGAGCCGGATGCCCACCACCTTGTCGCCTTCCTTCTCGGGGACGATGCGCGCGGTGCGCATGAGGTCTGCCTGGTTCTCCAGGATCTTGTCCACCGTGGCGCGGTCGATGTTGTACTCGGTGGCGCTCAGCTTCTGGATGCCCTTCATGATGTTGGGGTCCACGCCGGGGGCGCCGCCGGCGGCAGGCGCCGGAGCCGCGACCACAGGCGCCGCAGCGGCCACCGGGGCGGCCTTGCCGTCCTTGAAGAGCTCGGCCTGGCAGAGCGCGCGACCGCTCGAGAGCCACACCCGGTCCCAGCCCACGAACTCGACCTTCTTGCCGCCCACTTCCTGACCCCGGCGACGAAGCTGCGTCTTCGGATCACCGCTCCCCTGCATGGCCGCGAAGGACCAGTCGGGGTCGGTGGAAGCGGTGATGACGAGCACCTTGATGCCGTCGCACGGCGGCGCCGTACGGGGGTCGGAGTAGTCCGGCTCCACCGCCGTCACGTCCTCCGACTTGGGCTCGTCCTTGAGCGAGAGCATGGTGTGGTCGAACGGGTTGCGCGAGAGGATCGCGTCGGCCGACGTGGAGTGTCCGGCGGTGGCCGCGGTGGGCAGCACCTTCACCTGGAGCGGCGGTGCCGACAGCTGCTTCTCGTCCGCCGCCAGGGCCATACCGAGCCCCTGGCTGAAGGCGCGCGCGGTGAAGAACGCGCACAGGGCGATGAGCAGCAGCATCACGGCCCAGAAGTTTTTCTTGAGAATTCGTTCGACGGACATGGTGAACCTCGCCAGAGACGCGGCGTACGAAGGTCTCTCTAGCGAAGCGCATGCCAACCCAAACACCACCGCATTTCAAGGCGAATTTGGGATTTGCTTCGGGCCCTTCTCGACACCTTGGCGACCCCACGCCGTTCGAGCCGGCGACCGTGACAAACTGACAAAGCAAGCAAAAGAAGGCTTCCGGCTCAAGGCTCGGGGCCTCGAGCCTGAGGCCCGAAGCCTCTCTCCCCTACTCGTCGCTTTCGGCGGCAGCACCGTCGAGGCGCCGATAGATGGTGCGCGCGGAGATGCCGAGGAGCTGCGCAGCGAGCGTCTTGTCGCCGCGGGTGTGGCGCAGGGTTTCCTTGATGACGCGGTTCTCCACGTCGTCGAGGGTGACGCCGACGGTGAACGTGATGGGCTCGGCGTCGATGCGCTTCGCCTCGGCGATGCCGTCCGGGAGATCGCGCTCGGTGAGCTCTTCGCCACGGGAAAGCACCACCGCGCGCTCCACCACGTTCTCGAGCTCGCGCACGTTGCCGGGCCATGCGTAGTCGGCGAGCTTCTCGAGGGCGCCGGCGCTCACGCGCATCCGGGCGCGACCATTCTTCGCGCAGTAGAGGGCGAGGAAGTGGTCCACCAGGAGCGGGATGTCCTCGCGGCGGCTCCGCAGCGGCGGCGACGTGACCGCGACCACGTTGAGGCGGTAGTAGAGGTCCTCTCGAAAGCGGCCCTCCTTCACCTCGGTGATGAGATCGCGGTTGGTTGCCGCCAGGAGCCGCACGTCGGAGCGCACGGTGTTGCCACCGAGCGGCTCGTACTCCCCTTCCTGCACCACGCGCAGGAGCTTCACCTGCACTTGCGGCGAGAGCTCGCCGATCTCGTCGAGGAACAAGGTGCCGCCGCCGGCCTTGGCGAAGCGGCCCTCCTTCTTGGCGACCGCGCCGGTGAAGGCGCCACGCTCGTAGCCGAACAGCTCGCTCTCGAGGATGCTCTCGGGGATGGCCGCGCAGTTCACCGCCACGAAGGGCCCCTTCGAACGCGCGCTCCGCTCGTGAATGTACCGAGCGATGAGCTCCTTGCCGGTGCCGCTCTCGCCGAGCACCAGCACGGTGGCGGTGCTGGGCGCGGCCTGGGTCGCCACCTCGATGACGCGCCGGAGCACCGGCGAATTGCCGACGATTTCTCGCTTGGTGAGGATGCGAATCTCGGCCTTGAGGGACTGGTTTTCCGCGAGCAAGCGACCACGCTCGGCGGCCTTGCGTACGCTCTTCACGATGGCGTGACGCTTGAGCGGCTTCTCCACGAAATCGTAGGCGCCGTCGCGCATGGCGCTGACCGCCGTCTCCACGGTGCCGTAGGCGGTCATCAGCACCACCTCGACCTCCGGAGAGAGCTGCTTCACCGCGCGCAGCAGGTCGAGCCCGGTGGTGCCGGGCATCATGAGGTCGGTGACCACCACGTTCACCCGGTGCGTGCGCACGAACTCCAGCGCCGTCTTCGCGTCATTGGCCGAGAGGATGCGCATGCCCTCTCGCTGGAAGATGCGCTCCAGCGACTCCACGTTGGAGCGATCGTCGTCCACCACCAGCACCGTCAACGCGTCTCGGCTCTCGGGCTCGGCCATCATTGCACCATCTCGTTCGGTAACGTCGTCGGTGCGCCCGACGACAAAGACAACGTGAGCGATAACCCCGGGCCTCGACGTTTCATGCCCGGCTCATTCCGAGAGAATTCCGCCATAGTGGCCGAAGACCCGGAACCGCAGCGAGCGCAGCGCGTGGAGGCCGTCCTCCTTGATGCGAAAATGCAGCCGCGCGCGGGCAATTTCCCGCCCTTGCGCGTCGAAGAGGCTCGCCGGCAAGAGACCGATGGACTCCTTCACCCACACCACCTGGAGATCCTTCTCGCCGAGGAAGCGATAGTCGTTGCCGTCGTCGCCGCGAAAGCGGAACTCGTAGGG
>JABFRG010000393.1 GCA_013141295.1 Polyangiaceae bacterium | reverse complement strand
CCCAGGGACAGGAGGCTCGGCTCGAGCGCAAGTGGACTGCCGCCCGCGACGCGTTTCGAAGGTGCGCCGACGAGAGTTGCCCGGCGCTGGTGCGCGAGGCCTGCGGTCCGTGGCTGGCGGAGGCGACGGAGAAGATTCCCTCGCTGGTCCTTCGCCTCTCCGACGCCACCGACGGGCTCGCCATCCCGGAGCCCAAGGCCTTCGTCGACGGAAAGCCGTTGCGCGCCGAGGTGGTGGCCGGCGCGCCGCTGGAGCTCGAGCCGGGGCGCCACGTGGTGCGCGTGGAGGGGACCGGCTACTTTCCTCGGGAAGAGGAGCTGACGCTGCAGGAGGGCGATCGCGAGCGAGCGCTCTCCATCGCCCTGCGCCCGCTGCCCCTGATGCCGCCGCTCCCGGAAGACCGGCCCGCCCCACCGGCCCACGCCGCGCCGTTCCGGATCATCGGGCTCTCGACCGCTGCCGCAGGCCTCGTGGCCTTCGGCGTGGGGAGCGTGATCTATGCCACCGGTCGCGCGGCCATTCCCGCGGGATGCGATCGCGACGCGCACGTGTGCGACTCGTTCGCGAGCACCGTCGACGCCGAGAGCGCACGCAGCCGCGCGAACATCGGGGCGGGCCTCCTCTTCGGTGGCCTCGTGGCGCTCGCCGCCGGTTCTGCGCTGTTCGTGGTGAGCTGGGTCACCGGCAAGCCCCACGAAGGGCGAAAGAACGCCGCGCTGATGCGGGGGTTTCGCTGGTGAGACGGAGGGTCTTCTCGCTCGCCGTAGCGTTCGCCCTCGCGTGCGGATGCGATACCACGCGCTTCGAGACCCGCCGCGGCAACGTGGTCGATCCGCCCGGCACCTGCCCGTCTGCCTCGTGCAAGGAGCTGGTGAGCCCCAGCGGCGGCGCTTGCGTATCCGGCGCCACCGACGCCACGTCCTGGGCGCGCGTGGGCGCCACCGACGCGCGGGAAGACACGCTGGTCGTTCCCGGAGCCACGGCGCCCGCGCAGAACTTCGCGTTCCACGGCTTCACGCCCGGCGCGCGGTGGACGTTCTCGTTCGCGGTGCGGGTGCGCATCGTGGGCGATCCGGGCTTTCGCTGTTCGCTGGCGAAGATCGCCTCCAGCAACGGGTCGCTGCAGCTGTTCTACACGCCGGCGTCTTCGCGCCTTCAGGTGTGCCTCTCCAGCGGCAGCTGCCGCGAGGTGCCCTTCCCTTTTCCGGATCTGCGGACCGCACGACTCGTCACGCTCACCGCGGATCGTGTGGATCGCGATGGGGCCGCCGGCGTCGCTGTGTCGGTCGACTGCGAGGCCCCGCTGGCTCTCGGAGACCTTACCGGCCCGGGCGTGGGCACGGCGCTGGTGTCACGGGATCTCCGGGCGATTCTCGGCAACGACGACTCGCAATCGCAGGAGCTCGAGGTGGCCGAGGCGGTGTTCTTCCACCGCGATCTTCCCTGAGCTGCGCCTGGTTCGTGCAGGATCCACGCAGAAAACAGGCATCCCGCGCAACAGCTCGCGGGAAACCCGGCCAATGGATGGGCATGACCGACGACTGCCCCGAGACGCTCACGCCCTGTGGCCGATGTCAGAATCTCATGCGCCGTCACGAGGCCGCCTGCCCCAGCTGCGCCGCCGCGACCGCGTACCGGCAAAGCCGCCAACGCATGGTCGCGGCCCCGATCACCGGCACCATCGCGAGCGCCCAGCGCAAGTAGCAACGGCGACCGCGGTTCGTCTACTGGAACGATCCGAAGACGCGGGCCACGACCACGGCCACCAGCGCGAAGCCGATCGACGCCACGATGCCTCCGAGCGCCCAGGGCACTCCGCACGGCTGGTGGCGAAGTGGCATACGAAACCAATCGAAGCCCGCGCCTGGGTTCCCGGGCGCGGCGTCGGCCACCGTGCCATCGGTGGAAGGCTCGGACGAGGGCGCTTGCGCCGCTGGAATCGGCAGCCAGAAGAATAGCTGCGCCGGCGGCAACGGCGAAACGCCACCGGGGAAGAAGAGGACACCGGCGAGGGCGAAGAGACCGGCCGCCACGCCGAAGAATGCCGCCTCGCCGATGAGAACCGGCGAACGCGGAATGTCCGGCATCAGGGTCCAGAGACCCACCAAGGTCGCAACGAGGCCGACCGCCAGCGGCACCGGGAGCACCAGCTTGCGGCGCCAACGTTCCTTGGCCTCGTCGCGGGCGAACATGCGATCGCCGTCGCCGAGCAGCTTGCCGCAATGCGGGCAAGGCGCCGTGATCATGGCGCGGTGGACGAAGCCGTTCGCGGACACGTGCGCGCGCTGCGCGGCTTCCTGCTGGTGCTGCACGCTCCCGCCGATGAAATCGTAGTTGGCAGTGGATCCGCCGTAGCCCTGTGCCTCCACGAGCGCGTGCAGCATCGCGCCGCACTTGTCGCAGGGGTAGCTGGTGCGGTGCTCCACGCCGGTGTGCACCCGATACTCACGCTGCTGCAGCACTAGATACATGAGAGTCCCCCGGAGCGTCGGCCCCACCGTCGAGCCGATTCGCCGGGGTGTTCTAGCAGCCCTCGCGGACGACGTCGCCCCGGAAATGGCTAATAGGAAACGCCGAGGCCCGCCGAGAGCATGCGCTCGCCGAAGGCAACGCCCTCGGCGAAGAGATCGACCCGCTTCCAGAGCACCACCGAGGCGCCGACGCCGATCTGGTACTTGTACACGTCGGTCCCGGTGAGGCTTTCGCCCCGGAGCTTCCAGAAGATGGGACCGCCGAACACCCGCGCTGCGGCGTAGATGGTGAGAGCGTCGGCGATGGTCTTGCCGGCCACCGCGCCGAGACGCAGGTCGAAGGCGTTGTACCCCACGTAGTCGGTGCGCGCTTCGTGGGTCTTGGCGGTGGCGTAGCCGAAGGTGCCGGTGAGCCCCACGAACGGCAGCACGCCCTTCTCTTCCAGCAGGCGATAGGAGGCGCCGATGGCCAGTGAGAGGCCATGGGCAAAGTCGTGGCGCGAATCCGGAAACACCATCTTCCCGGCGAGGAGGAGGCCGGCCGAGAGCTGCAGGGCCCACTTGTCGCTGGCACGGTACTCGAACGCCGCCGCCGCCAGGCTGCGTTCGACGTCGGCCTTCTTGTCGCCGGAGAACACGATGCGGGTGGACGAGAATGTGTAATTTACACTCGTTCGAAAGCGCGGCGCGCTCTCCGCGTCGCCGTCGGTGCAGCGGAAGCCGGGCGGGGACCCGGGCGGCGGAACCCCGCAGGCGCGCGCGGGGCCCGGGCTCGCGAGGAAGGCGGCCG
>JABFRG010000173.1 GCA_013141295.1 Polyangiaceae bacterium | reverse complement strand
GCGAGGGGGACGGGGCCGCTCGCGAACGCCCAGGTGTGGAGGTCGCCGCGCGGCATGACGAAGCGCACGCACTCGTGGCGGGTGAGATCCTCGGGGCGCTTGGGCTCACCACGGCGCGCGAGGTACGAAGGGGAACCCACCGTGACCCATTGCGTTCGCCGCAGCTCCCGCGCCACCAGATCGTCGTCGCTCACCGGGCCGACGCGGATACCGATGTCGACGTCCTCGCGGTTGAGTCGGGAGAGCTGATCGGAGCCTCGGAGCTCGAGCTCCACCTCCGGGTGGTCGGAGAGCCAGTCGGCGGCCATCGAGAGGACGTAGCGCGCGACCACGTACGAGGTGGAGACGGTGAGCTTCCCGTGCGGGCGCTTGCGGGAGGCGCTCAGCAGATCGCGACCGGCCTGGACCTGGGCCAGGGCCTCGCGGCACCGCTCGTAGTAGGCGCGTCCGTCGGACGTGAGCTCCACGTGGCGCGAAGTGCGATTGAACAGCCGCGCGCCGGTGTCGCGCTCCAGAACCAGCACCGCCTTGCTGACGGCGGCCGCGGTCACGCCGAGCTGGGTGGCCGCTTTGCGGAAGCTGCCGGTCTCGGCGACGGCCACGAAGGCCTGGGTGCCGCGAAAGAGGTCCATGGCCCATCATCAACCACAAGTTGACGATGAAGCAATGGAACTGACCATTGAGTCGCTGGCGTTTACGGATACCTTTTGCCCGAGAGGCATCCCATGAACATCGCAGTCTTCGGTACCGGCGTCGTAGGTCAGGTCATCGCGCAATCGCTTGCCGAGAAGAAGCACGCCGTGGTGATCGGCACCCGGGACCCTGCAGCCAGTAAGCAGAAGAAGACCAAGGACGGGTGGGGCACGCCCTTCGGCGTCTGGTACGAGTCGCACGGCGACATCCGCGTCGGTACCTACGAAGAGGCCGCCGCTTTCGGCGAGGTGGTCATCAACGCCACGAACGGCGGCGGCTCGCTGGGCGCGCTTTCGCTGGCCGGAGAGGCGGCGCTCGGCGACAAGATCTTGCTCGACATCGCCAACCCCCTCGACTTCTCCAAGGGCGCTCCCCCCACGCTGCTGGTGTGCAACGACGACTCGCTGGGCGAGCAGATCCAGCGAGCGTATCCGCGGCTCAAGGTGGTGAAGACGCTCAACACCATGAACTGCGAGCTCATGGTCAATCCGGGGCGGCTTCCCGGAGAGCACGACGTGTTCGTGAGCGGCAACGACGAGGCCGCGAAGACGCGGGTGAAGTCGTTTCTGGCGGAGTGGTTCGGCTGGCGCTCGCGGAACATCATCGACCTCGGCGACATCACCACCGCCCGCGGCACCGAGCAAATGCTCCCACTGTGGGTGCGCCTCTACGGCGTGCTGAAGACGGGCGAGTTCAACTTCCACGTGGTGCGCTGAGCGCCGGTCGGCCTCAACGGTCGAAGATGGCGAGGCGCTGTTTCAACGCGGCAACTTGCTCCGGATCGACGGCCGGTGGAGCCCCCAGCCGCGCGCGGAGGTGCTCGATGGTTCCCGCGAAGTGGCCGCCGAAACGCGCGCAGACAGTGCAGGCCTGCACGTGGCTCTCCACCCGCGCCCGATCGGTGGCACCGAGGTCGCCGTCGAGGTAGTCGCTGAGCACGGCGATGACGTCGCTGCAGCGCATGCCGGAAACCTCGCGGTCTCGTGCCACGATGCCCTCCTCCAGTGAACGCATGGTGGCCATGAGGCGGAGCCGCGCCCGGTGGAGGCGGCTCTTCATGGCCAGGAGATCGACGCCCAGGAGGGCAGCCGCCTGCTCGCCGTCGAGACCCTCGAAGTCGCGCAAAACCAGCACCTCGCGGTCTTCCGGGCCGAGCGACGCTAGCGCATGGAGCAGCTGCTGCTGGGTCTCTGTTCGCATGGCTTCGCGTTCGGGAGAAGCGAGCTCCGTGGGCTCGGCGCCCCAACCCGCTCCTTGCGCCAGCTCGAACAGCTCGAGCTCGCCGGTGCTCCCGAGCTCGACGCGTCGCTGCGCGCGGAGCGCCTCGAACGCCACGTTCCGCGCGATGCCCAGAAACCAGGCGCGGACCTGACCGCGCGCGGGATCGAAGCTCTCGAGGGAAGCGAGCGCCCTCATGAACGTCTCCTGCGTCGCGTCCTGGCCGTTTCCGCTGCCCAAGATGGCGTGGGTGAGTCGCCGCACCGCGGGCATGTGACGTTCCACGAGCGTACCTTGCGCCCGGCGATCGCCGGCTCCGGCGCGCCTCAGGAGGTCGATGTCTTGGTCTTCAGGGAGCACGTGGAGAGGCCGAAGAGAGTATAGAGCGGACAGCTGCCGAGGAGACCTGTCACGAGCGGGACGACGCCCAGCAAGGCAACGGGTGTCTTCGGGCCGATGACCACCAGTGAGAGTACTGCGAGGCCCACCACGATGCGGATGATGCGCTCGACGATGTGCTCGTTCTTCGGAAATAGGTTCATGGATCGTCTCCTCGATCCTTCATTGCGCTAGCGGCGTGGAAGGATTCGCCAGACGGACGATTTTCCGGACGCCGCGGCGGGACCCTTTGGCGCAGAATGTGCGGATGGTTGCGCTGGGTCCTGTGGACGTGCCGATGCGGTTCGAGGACGAGCGGCTGCTCTGGTGGGTGGACGGCGTGTACAGCCCCGAGGAGTGTGCGGCTCTGGTGGCGCGCATCGAAGCCGACGCGCCGACGCTCGCTACCAACAACCCGATCTACCGAGACCAGGACCGGGTCATGCGCGACGATCCGGCGTTCGCCCACGAGCTCTTCGACCGCCTTCGGCCCCACCTTCCGGAGCGGATGGGGGAGCTGCGGCTGCTGCGCCTCAACGAGCGCCTCCGCTTCTATCGGTATCGCGCTGGACAGCGCTTCTCGCCACACATGGACCATTGGTACCGGCCGAGTGACGACGAGATCACCCTCCACACGGTGTTGGTGTACTTCAACGAGGGCTTCGAGGGCGGCGAGACGCGCTTCCAGGAGCAGGTAGAGGAGACCGTCGTGCCCCGAGCCGGTCGGGTGGCCATCTTCCAGCACAAGGTGCGGCACGAGGGCTGCGAGGTCACGCGCGGAACCAATACGCGATGCGGACCGACGTGGTGTACGGGCGATAGTGGCCGCGGACAGCGGCATTCTGTCCGGGCCACCGGGCACGTGGGCGCAAGTCGCGGAAAGGTGCGGGCGGAGGGCGCTGGCACGCGGGGTGCTCTATGGCGGGATGCGGAAGGGCGAGCGCGCCGTCCTTCTCTGACCCGTGGCACCAAC
>JABFRG010000771.1 GCA_013141295.1 Polyangiaceae bacterium | reverse complement strand
CGCGCCACGTTCGATGGCGAGGACCAGCTGCTCGAGCTCGAACGGCTTCGGCAAAAAATCGTAGGCCCCGGCGCGAATCGCCGCGATGGCGCTGGCCAGCGAGCCGAACGCCGTGACGAGGATCACCGGAAGGTTCGGCCTCGCTTCCATCACCTGCCGGCAGAGCTGGAGGCCGGTGCCCCCCTGCATGTTGATGTCGGTGACCACCGCGTCGAAGGGGCCCTGCGCAATCGCTTCGAGCGCGGCGGCGGCGCTCGAAGCCGTCTTCACGGAGAATCCGCGGTTGGTGAGCCGCATATCCATGAGCCCGCGCATGGCTTCGTCGTCGTCCACGAACAGGACACGCGTTTTCATTTCATGCCTCGTTCCAAAGCACTACGCGAAATACGGTGCGCCGTCACGCTGGGCGGGTCGAGCCGGGCCAGCGGGTCGAAACTCCCCACCCATCTCTGGCTCGAACATGACACCCAAGTTGGCAATTGCTTAACGTTCGCCGTCCGGCCCCGGCTCCGCGTGGCGCACCATGAGGGAGACGGCGGCCCGCGTGAGGTCGTCCAGCGAGAACGGCTTCGACAGCACGGTCGCCCCGAGCTCTGCAGCGTAGGCGAGCACCTCTGCGCTGGGGAATGCCGTCATGAGGATGGCCGGCGTATCCCAGTGCGCGAGCCGTATCTCGCGAAGCACGTCGAGGCCGGTCATCCCGGGCATTCGATGGTCGAGCACCACGAGATCGATGCCATCCAGCGGCCACACGTGCGCCGCCAGGGCGTTGAAGGTCTTGAGCGCGCCGGAGCCGCTCTCCTCGGCCTGGACTGCATATCCGCGGCTCGTCAGCGAGCCGACCACCAGCGCACGCATTCCCTCGTCGTCGTCGGCGACGAGCACGTGGGCGCGGTTCCATTCCGCAGGGCGCGCGGACTCTCGATGGCTCTCGGTTGTCTGGTTCATGTTCACTCCTTCGGGCAATGCCCACCGGCGTCGGGTGCAGGCGCCATGCCGTGCGCCGACGGATCGGTTCGCGACCTGGTACGGCGGGTGCACTCAGTGGATGGGTCCCCCCCGTTGCGTGCTCCAACCCGAATCGAGGACGTCATGCGCACCCCGCCTCCCACAGAATCGAACCGCCAGCCGTCGTCACACCTCACCAAGCGCATCCTGGTGTGCCTCGACGCGAGCCCCCGCGCCCCGTTGGTCCTGGCGCTGGCGGTGGAGATCGCGCGACGCCACGGCGCACGGCTGGTGCTCCTTCGGGTGGTCGGTCTTCCGGCGCACGTCGATCAGGATTCGGTGGTCCACGCGGAGCGCGTCTTGGCGGATGAGCTCGTCGCCCGCGCGGTCACCGACCTGTGGGTGCTCGCCGAGCAGGTGCCTTCGCGCCTGTTCGAGGGTATCGACGTCCACCTGGGCGCGCCCTGGGACACCATCTGCCGGGAAGCCGTGATGCGAGACTGTGATCTGGTGGTGCTCGGCTCGCATCCGCACTCTCTCCTGGGCCGTGCGTTCGGCAATACAGCCTCGAAGGTGGTGAACAACTGCGACCGCCCGGTGTTCTTCGTGCGCACGCCGGCGATAGCCTAACGCTACTGCGAGAGATGCGCGCCGGATTTGCATGTACGTTGCAGTCGCACCGCGGCAGCGGGACGGAAGCGGCGAGACCGCCGGAATTCGTGGAAGGCCGAGCCATTGCCGCGCGGCGTGATGGTCGGCGCGGCGGCACCGCAAGTCACCGGCGGACGCTTGCGTGGGTCGCCAAGCCCGAGGCGGGCAATGGGAAACGACGGGAATGGTTCGAAGTCTCTCAGTAGTGCTAAGTGGTATCCAGTCCAGTGACTGGACGGATTCGTCCAGTCGACCGGACTCGCAGCGGCACCGCCTCAGAACACCACGCCCACGATGGCGTGGGTCGCGATCGTCGGCGAGGCGGGCCAGGTGGGCACGAACGCGGCCTCCACGCCGGCCCCCACCTCGAAGGGACCGACGCGCGCCACCACCTCGGCGCACGGCCCAAAGAACGGGGCCAGCGTGTCGTCGTGGATGACGGTGGTGCCCACCCGCGTGTGCCCGGTGATGAGCGCCGCGCCGCCGCACATGCCGGGGCGCACGCGAAGCGGGCCGACGCCGCCCTCGTAGCCGAAGGACAGCGAGCCTTGCACCGAGGAGTACTCGGACCGGTAGGAGGTGCCTGCGCTCACGCCGGCGCCGGTGGTGACGTAGCCACCGAGGGAGATACGCAAGTGCCGTCCGACGAGGCAACCGA
Source organism: Polyangiaceae bacterium (assembly GCA_013141295.1). Taxonomy (GTDB): domain Bacteria; phylum Myxococcota_A; class Polyangia; order Polyangiales; family Polyangiaceae; genus JABFRG01. The sequence goes on along the minus strand of JABFRG010000771.1, from coordinate 1,007 downwards.
GCCGGCCGCCCATCCCCATACCGAGGTAGTTGATGCCCGTGGTGAAGGCGACCCCGTAGCCGCCATGAAACGCGATATCCCACTTCGTGTCGCGCGGCGCCGCCGAGGCCGCGGTCCCATCTCGTTCGAGGGCGCGAGCAGGCGCGGCGAGCAGCACCATGCAGCTCGAGAGCGCGAGAGTGGTGGCCAACCTTAGATGTGGCACGGCGCCTCACCCTCGTCGTGAAAGGTGTCCCCACCGATGGGCACGTAGCTCCAGGCGTAGCTTCGCTCCTTGAGCTCGAGGCGAAGCACGCCGTGGCTGGTGGCATCACGCACCTCGCTGCGAACCCGGACACCTGCATCGAAGACCGAGAGCGGTGAACCTCCGGTTCCGACCACGAATGCCCTAGCCCCGCGGGCGGCATCGAGCGCGCCGTTCTCGTCGAGCGGGGGAAAGCGCTGGTAGTCGTGGGCGTGGCCGTTGAGCACCACGTCCACGCCGTGGCGGACCAGCTCTTGCCATAGCGGCTCGACGCTCGGGCTCGATCCCTCGGTGCTCGAGCTCCACCGCGGGTGGTGCCACATGGCGAGGGTGCACGTCCCCGGGTGCGCGGCGAGGTCCGCCCGGAGCCATGCGAGCTGCGGCGACCCCGCGCCGCACCCGCCGAAGTCGTCGGCCACGCTGGAGATCACGTCGAGGTCGGCGCCGCAATTGCTGTTGAGGGCCACCACGTGCCAGCGGCCGATGTCGAAGCTGTACCAGCCGGAGAACGGCGACCCCGACGAGCCGCAGAAGTATGCGTAGTACGCCCCGGCGTGCGGCGTGTGGTACTCGTGGTTCCCCGGCACCGCCCGGGTGATGCTGCGGAATCGCCCGAGGCTCGGACCATAGCAATTCAGATGGGTGTGGCTCTTCTCCGACGGGACAATGCATAGCAGGATCGATCACTTGACTCTCCGCAGTCGCGACTTGGGTGCGGGTAGCGGGTCAGGGATCTTGCCGTCTTCGTAGCGACCGGCGTGGT
>JABFRG010000792.1 GCA_013141295.1 Polyangiaceae bacterium | reverse complement strand
GTCAACGAGAGCTGGCGTGCGTTCGCCCGAGCGAACGGGGCCGATGCGCGCATCGCCGACGGCGTAGGCGTTAGCTATCTCGACGTGCTTCGGCGCGTTCGCTCGGCCACGGCGGGCGAGCTCGTGGAGGCGGTGCAGGCGCTGCTCGCTGGCGAGCGCGAGTCGGCATCTCAAGTCTACTCCTGTCACTCGCCGACCCAGCCGCGCTGGTTCCGCCTCGAGGCAAAGCGCATCGACGCGGACGGCACCCTACTCGTTTCCCATACCGACGTGAGTGAACAAGGCATCGCGGAGGCATCGCTGCGCGTGCGCTCGGCAGTGGCGCAGGCGCTCACCGAGCGAGTACCGCTCATGGAGTTCTCACGAAGGCTCATGCGCGTGACGGGCGAGGCATTCGGCTGGGACTTTGCGGTATTCTGGATTCCGGACGCCGCCGGCAACTTGTGTTGCATGGAGACCTGGTCGTCGCCGGGTACGCCGGCCCACCTGCTCGCCGGCGTTCGGAACATGACCGCCGAGGCGAGCCCCGAGACGGCCACCCGGGCCTGGACTTCGCGGTCGCCCTACTGGGTTGCCAACTTCGATAGCCCCTCCACCACCGCGCGGTCCGACGCGGCCGCCAGAGCCGGCTTCCGCTCGAACTTCGCGGCGCCGGTGGGCGCCGGGCGAGAGATGTTCGCGATCATCGAGTTCTTCAGCCGGTCGCGCCGTGAACCGGATCTCACCACCATCGAGCTGCTGCTTCGAGCGGGAGCGCGCTTCGCCGCCGAAGAGTATAGAGCGCGCGAGCTGGCCCAGCGCGCATCGGATGCGCCGGGCACCACGGTGGATGCCGTCATGCGATGCATGCCCGCCTTCGTGTCGGCCATCGATCCGGAGGGCAAGGTTCGCTTCCTGAACCGCAGCCATGCACGGAGCACCAAGGAAGAAGCGCTGGGCACCGACTGGCTCCAGTTCTTTCCGTCTTCGCAACACGACGAGCTGCGAGGTCGCCTGGCGCGGGTCCTCGACACCGGCGCGGTGGAGGCCTTCGAGACTTCGTCGGCGGGGCCCACCGGTCGCATGCTGTCGTTCTCGGTGCACATGGGCCCCTTACGCGACTGCGATCGCATCGTCGGCGCGGTCACCGTCGCCAAAGAGATCACTGCGCTGCGCAGGCACCAGACGGAGTTCGCGACGGCGCGTCGGCTCACCGCCGTTGGCACACTGGCAGCTGGAGTCGCTCACGAGATCAACACCCCGGTACAGTTCGTGAGCGACAGCATTCACTTCTTGCGGGACACCTCCCGCGACATCCGCGCGGTGCTCGAGAAGCTCCAGGTGGTCCGCTCGATCGCCGCGAGCCGGGGCTCCCGCGAGGCGCTCGAATCCGCGCTGGCGGAGGCTGCGGTAGCCGAAGAGGCGGCCGACCTCGAGTACGTCTTCGAGAGCGCACCCAAGGCGTTCGACCGCTGCGTGGACGGCCTCGACCGCGTGGCCACCATCGTCCGCGCCATGAAGGAGTTCGCCCACCCCAGCCAGCGCGAGATGGAGCCCGCCGACCTCAACCACGCCATCGAGAACACGCTCACCATCACCCGCAACGAGTACAAGTACGTCGCCGATCTCGAGACCCAGCTGGGCGACTTGCCCCCGGTGACCTGCTGCATCAACGACATCAATCAGGTGATACTGAACCTGGTGGTCAACGCCGCGCACGCCATCGCGGAGCGCGTCCGCGGTTCCGACCAGAAGGGGCTCATCACCGTACGCACCTTCCGCGAGGGCGACCACGCCGTAGTGTCCATCAGCGATACCGGGGCCGGCATTGCAGAGGACATCGCCGACCGGGTCTTCGAGCCGTTCTTCACCACCAAGGAAGTCGGCAAGGGTACCGGGCAAGGCCTGGCCCTGGCCTGGGACGTGATCACCGAGAAGCATCGAGGTGAGCTGCGGTTCGAGAGCCAAGTCGAGGTCGGCACCACCTTCTTCATTCGCCTTCCACTCGAGGGAAGCCCACATCGTGGACGTTCGGGAGGAGCGCATGAAACGCATACTGTTTGTTGACGACGAGCCGCAACTCCTCGACGGGCTGCGCGATCTATTGAGCAAGCAACGCAAGCAGTGGGACATGGTCTTCGCCCTCGGGGGTCAGGCGGCGCTGGTGGAGTGCGCACGCGCGCCCTTCGACGTCGTCGTCTCCGACATCCGAATGCCCGGCATGGACGGCGTGGCGCTGCTCACCCAGATCAAGCAGCGGTATCCAGCCACCGCGCGAATCGTGCTCTCCGGCCACGCGGAGCGCGATGCCACGGTCAAGGCGCTCCCGGTCGCCCACCAGTTCCTGAGCAAGCCGTGCGAGGCCGACACGTTGCGCACGGTGGTGGACCGAGCGTGCCGCCTCCAGCGTCTCCTCCACGACGAAGCCGTGCGGCGGGTGGTTGGCCACCTCGACCGCTTGCCCTCCGTCCCGCGAACCTACTGGGAGCTCACCCAGGCCGCGGCGGCCCCCGACGTGGGCATGGCCGACCTGGGCAAGATCGTGGAGAAGGACGCGGCGATGACGGTGAAGGTCCTCCAGCTCGTCAATTCCTCGTACTTCGGATTGCCTCGCAAGCAATCTTCGGTTCAACAAGCAGTTTCGTATCTTGGTATCGAGCTCCTGAAGTCGCTCGTCCTGTCCGCCCACGTATTCGCCACTGCGACCCCCAAGGTCGAAGCATTTTCGATGAACCGGCTGCAGGAGGAATCGGTCCTCACCGCCCGAATTGCCAAGCGCATCCTGGGAGACGACGCGAGCGCCATGGAGGCATACACCGCCGCGCTGGTGCACGAGGTCGGGCAAATCGTGCTCGCCATCAGCGTCCCCGACCGTTTCGGAAATGCCCTCTGCGTCAGCGGCGCCGGCCGTGCGCTGCACCTCGCGGAGCAAGATGCGCTGGGCGTGACCCATGCCGAGGTCGGAGCGTACCTGCTGGGCCTCTGGGGCCTCCCCCTGTCGATCGTGGAAGCAGTCGCCTATCACCACGCGCCTCATCTCGTTCCTGCGAGCGAGCTCACCACGGTGCTGCACGTCGCCGACGCCTACGCGCAGCAAGCGGGCGCCGACGATCCCACGTTGGGTGGCCGCCTGGACGTCGACTTCTTGGAAACGTCTTGCTTCGCTAGCGAGCTCCCCCGTTGGCGTCTCCTCGCAGAAGAGGAGCGTCGTTCCTTTGCAGCCGAGTCCCGGGCATGAGTGCGAAGACGAAGCCTCGAATTCTTTGCGTCGACGACGAACCGCAGATACTGGATGGGCTCGCCCTCCATCTGCGGAGGAATTGCCAGCTATTCACCGCGACCAGTGGTCGCGAGGCGCTGAGAATCATCGCCACCGAGCCATCGATGGCGGTGGTCATCTCCGACATGCGCATGCCCGGGATGGACGGAGCGGAATTCCTGGCGGAGGTGCGATCCCGCTGGCCGGACGTCGTGCGCATGCTGCTCACCGGGCAGTCCGACATCGAGTCGGCCATCGCCGCCATCAACAAGGGGCAGATATTTCGCTTCCTCACCAAGCCGTGTCCGCCGCCGGCGCTGCTGAGTGCGGTGCAGGCGGCTTTGACCCAGCACGATCTCATCACTGCCGAGCGCGTGTTGCTGGAGCAGACACTCCACGGCAGCATCAAGGCGCTCACCGACATGCTGGCGCTGGTAAGCCCGGTTTCGTTCGGGCGAGCCACCCGCGTGAAGCAGCTGGTGATCGACATCGCCGACCACCTGGGCTTGAAGGAGCGCTGGCAGGTCGAGGTGGCGGCCATGCTCTCGCAAATAGGCCACATGACGCTCCCGGCGGAGACCGCCGAGCGCCTCTACTACGGAAGGGCGCTATCGAACGACGAGCAACGTCTGGTGGCTCGCTTGCCCGGCCTCACCGAATCGCTGCTGGGGAACATTCCCCGCTTGGAGACGGTGCGCGAGATCCTGCGGACCTACCCAATGGCCAACGCCGGGGCCCTGCCGGAGGACCCCGTGAAAGCCATCGCCGTCCGTGGCGCATCGATCCTTCGCCTCGCGGTTGACTTCGATGCACTGGAGTCGTCGGACCGCGCTTCGGCCCGACTGGCGGTAGCCACCCTGTGTGGCCGCGAAGGTCGATATGCCGCCGACGCGCTCGCCGCACTGGTGGCGGTGCGGGGCGCGCGGGCGGCTGAAGTACGCGAGATCTCCTCTGCCGACCTGCGCGAGGGGATGATCCTTGCGGAGGACGTGAAGACGGACGGGGGCGTGCTGCTCGTTGCCCGGGGCCACGAGATCACCGCGCGGTTCATCGAGCGCATTCGCAACTTTCCTCCGGAGCCGCTGCGACTGCACGTGTGGCGCGTCATCCTCCCGGATTCGGGGGTCAGCTGAACGGCTTGAGGCCGTGCTCGACGCAGACGGCGGCGTTCTTGGCGTCGGCGCGCTTGAGGGCCGGACGCTGGTTGAGCCGCTCGACGTACGCGGAGAGCGCCGGACGCGGCTCGAGCGCCTTGGTGGCCATCATGAAGCGCACGGTGCCGCCGAAGATCACATCGGCCATGGAGAACTGCTCACCGAGGACGAAATCGCGGCCGGTGACCGCGTGCTCCAGGGCCTTCAGCATCGCGTCGTAGGAGCCCCAGCCCGCCTGCGACTCCTTGAACTGCCAGGCCGACGCCTTGGCGAGCGTGCCCGGCTCCACCACCGAGGGGCCGAAGAGCGACCAGCGCAGGTACGTTCCCCGGCGCGGATCGTCGACCTTGGGGCTGAGCCGACCGTACGCGTAGCGGTCGGCGAGATAGAGCGCGATGGCCGCAGCCTCCGTCACCACCGTGTCGCCGTCCTTCAGCGTGGGGAGCTTGCCCATGGGGTTCAGGGCCATGAGCTCGTCGCCCTTGTGCTCGCCCTTCATGATGTCGAGCCAATGCAGCTCGTAGGGAACCTCGGCTTCTTCCAGCGCCCAGACGGTGCCCGCCGCGCGCGAGTACGGGTGGTGATAGAGAACGATCGACATGACGGACCTGCCTTTCCAGAGAGGCCCACGAGGGTAGACCACCGAAGCCGCGAAGAGAACGCGCCGGTGAATCGGATTTTCCGAGCGTCGGCACACGGGCAAGGGCGCGTGCTACGCTAGGGCCGTGAGCGGCAGAAGATGGTTGGCCACGGGAATCGCAGGCGGAGCCTTGCTGGCGACCGCCGCACGCGCCGAGGTCCCCGAGAAGGCCACGCCGGAGTCGCGGGCGCAGGTGGCTCGCGCACTCGCGGGCCTCGAGCCCTTTCTGCAAGATCCCAAGCGCGGCGTGCCACGCGGAGGCCCCGGTACCATCGAACAGGTGATCCTGGCCTACGCGCCCAAGCGACCGTGGGCGGTGGCCGAGGGGCTGCTGCCGGCGCCGAGCCCGCGCAAGTGTCCGGTCGAGATGGCCAGCATCGACGGCCGCTTCTGCGTGGACCGCTACGAGGGGTCGCTGCAGGTGAAATCGGCGGGCGGCGAGCTCGAGGCGTGGCCGCACAACCAGATTCCGGCTGCCGATCGCGTGTATATCGCACGGAGCGTCGCGGGGGTGCTTCCGCAGGGATACATCAGCGGCGCCCAGGCCGAATCGGCGTGCAAGCAAGCCGGCAAGCGTCTGTGCCAACCGGTGGAGTGGCGCGCGGCCTGCGGCGGGAGCCACGGCTACGCGTACCCCTATGGCCCCAAGCGCATCGCCGGCACCTGCAAGGACGCCGGAACCGCGCCCATGATGCGGCTGCACGCCGACACCATGAAGCGCGGCTGGGGCATGGAGGAGCTGAACGATCCGCGCAACCTTGCCCTCCCCGGCACGGTCGAGACCACCGGCGCCAAGACCGGCTGCGTATCGGACCAGGGCGTCTACGACATGGTCGGGAACCTGCACGAGTGGACAGCCGACCCCAACGGCACCTTTCAGGGCGGCTACTTCCTCGACACCGCGGAGCACGGCGACGGCTGCGCGTACCGCACCATCGCCCACGGCTTCACGTATCACGACTACTCCACCGGCTTTCGCTGCTGCCGGGATCCGGAGTAAGGCGCCTCGACGGCAGCCTGTGCGCATGACACTGTAGTGCTCATGCGCACGCTCCCTTCCGCAGCCGGGCTCGGTCTGGTCTTCGCGTCGCTCGCCTGTGCGTCGGACGGCGGGCCGGGGCCAGGCGCGAACGCCGGCGATGCCGCGCCCCAGAACGAGGGCGGCAGCGGGGGCGAGGCGGGCACGGCGCTCCCGGAATGCACTGCGCAGCGGGCGGTGCACCTGATGGCAGGCTCCGGTGGACTGGCGTGGTTCACGCTGGTGTGGCCGGTCCCGACCATGATCGAGAGCTTCGAGGCGCGCTTCGCTTACGACAACGTCTTCTTCGCCAACGGCGACTCGACCCTGCCGCCCGATCATCCGCTCTTCACCCGGCGGGTGGCGCAGCGCACGCTCTGGCAGAACCTCGGCAAGCGCCCGTCGGCCACGGTACTGGTCGCGGGCACCAACCAATCGCACACCAATACGCCCAGCCAGCGAACCTTCGCCAACGGTAACGACACGTTCTCGCTCGCCGGCGCACTGCAAGCGAGTCTCCGCGCCCAGCTCCCCACCCTGTCGCTCGGACGGAGCGGGCTCGTGACACGCGGGCCGGTGCCGGGGGTGGTCGCCGACAGCGTGGAGTTCGCCATCGCGCTGCTGAAGACCAACGCGGGGATCAGCGCCGCCCAGGAGGCGGAGCTGCGGCCCTCCGCCGCGGCCATCGACGAGTGGACGCAGAAGTCCACTTACACCCCGTTCCGCAACCTCGCCGAGTACCTGTTCTTCACCGCGGCTGCCTTTCGCCTCGGTTTGGTGGCAACGGTCGTCGCGCCCGCGCTCGAAGACGATCCGCACACTGCGTTCGCCGACAAGGCGCTGCTTACCAAGCGCGCCGACGAGCTCACCCACACCCTCGACTCGTTCTACGACGCTCTCAGCAAAGCGGTGGAGCCCCGCTGTACCCGACGCCGTCTTCCGGTCTCGCTCGCCGACAACGTGGTGCTGGTGATCACCGGCGACACGCCCAAGAATTCCTTCGTCCAGCAGGGTTGGCCCGACAGTACGCCGCAAAATTCCAACTGGATCTTCGCCCGCACCAACGGCTTCTTGCGCCCCGGATGGTTCGGAGAGATCAAGGAGACCACCGCCCAAGGCTTCGACGGGCGCACCGGGGCCCTGGCCGCCACCAGCAACAAGGACGCGGCCCTGGCCGGCATCCTGTACGCCATCGCGCGCGGCGACGCTGCCGCGGTCTCCGCGGTGGGGGTGACCGTCGACTATGCCGGCCTGGTGGATCCGGTCGCGCCCTGAACGTCGACGCCCGCCGTCACTTTTCTTCATAAACGCGCCTCGGGGCGTCCATCCAAGGAGTCACGGTGTCCCGGAGCCCGCGCACCCGCGCGCGCTCGACCCTTCTTCCGTGGAGCTCCCATGTCTTTCGTTTCTCGCCTCGCCTCCGTGGTGTCTTTGGGCGCAGCCGCGCTCGTGGTCGGTTGCTCGTCGAACGACGCCAGTAGCGCATCGAAACCCGGGTGCGTCTGCAGCGTCACCGACAATGGCACGTCGCAGGACGTCGCTTGCGGTGGCGAAGCCTGCGTGGGCGGGACCACGTATGCGTGCAGCGCGACCGCGTCCGTATCCAAGGGCGGCGCGTGCACCGCTCCGCCGCAGAGCGACAGCGGCACCGGCGAGGGGGGAACGGAGGGTCCACTGACCTGCGCGTCCTACGCGTGGTGCGGCTCCGGCAACGTGACCCAGTGGAATGGCATGAAGCTACCCACCGCGCGCGGCGGCGTCATTCCCGATGGGCTCTACCGCGAGGCCTACCGGCTCGCGGAGCGCGGAACCGGCACCCAGTTCGGCGACTATGGCTCTGCCTACCTGTTCCGCAAGGGTAGCTTCCGTGACCTCAGCGCCCTCGGCAGCGTCGGCACCTTCACCACCGACGCCACCAAGCTCACCCTCCAGAAGACGTCGTTATGCAACAACGACACCGGCGCCGCGACCACTCCCACCACCAACACCTTCGCGGCCGAGTACCTGGTCGACGAGACCGGTCAGGTGCTGATCTTCGGCACCTCCAGCGGCTCCGCGGGCACACAGACCATCGCCACCGTGTACCGGAAGGTAGATGCACTATGCAAAGGTCTTCCGACGTCGGTTCCGGCGGCGCCCGGCGACTCCTACGTGTGCAAGGCCACCAACTGCGGTTGTACCGAGGCCAGCCCGGGGCCCGCCAACGCCAGCGTCTGCAAGTTCGTCCACGGCGGCTGAACCGACACGTCCTTAGCGACCGCCATCACCGCCATCGCCCGCATCGTCGACCGACGAAGCATCCGCCGGCGCGCCGGCGTCGGGTGCTCCCGAGAGCTCGCCAATCCAGGTTCGCAGCAGCGCGGCGCCGCTCTCGTCGACGACGTGCGATCCGATCGGTGGCATCTGGCCCTGCCCGCGTAGGGTCGCCAGTTGCACGACGAGGCTGCTTTCGGGGCTGCCCGGAGCGATGCGCAAGGCGCCCGCGTAGCGCGGCGTAGTCGCGGGGCGCCCCACCGCCGTCTTGTAGACATCCGTGTCTTCGAGACTGCCGCCGCCGGTGGGCGAGAGGCGCAGCCGCATGCCCGTGAGCCGCCCGGTCGCATTGGGACTACCGTTGTGGCAGGTGTTCCCGCAGTTCGCGTGGAGCCAACCGAGCGCCGCCAGCGCCGCGGGGGAAGCGTCGATGGGCACCGGTGACGGTACCGCGGGCGCCAGAAGATGCTCGCGGTCGAGCGTCGCCAGATCGAGGCCGGTGGCCCCGGGGAGCGCGAGCCCCACCGCTTCGAAGCCCATCACGTGGTCGACGGCGCCGCGGTGGCACTGCTCGCAGGCCTTGGAGCTGGGAATCTCGTACGGCGCGAGGTCCGGTGGAAAGGAGCCGTCGTCGTCGCGACGCGCGGATGTGCCGTCTGCGGACCACACGTACGTGGCGGTGGCCCAGCTGGTGGGCCCGTACTTCCACAGGAACCGAGTCTCCACCCGGCGACCGCCGAGCGCGAACTCCTTCCAGAAGCGAGTGCCCACCGGAAAGATCCACGCACCGGGATCCTTGGCGTCGATGGGCCCCGGGAGGTAGACGAAGCGCTGCTTGGCAGCGCCATCGGTCCAGAGGGTCACGCCGGGCGCGTACGAACGCACCTGCGGCGCGAGACGCTTGGCGGCCATGTCTGCGTAGAGACCAGTGCAGGCGAGGTCGAGCGGAGGCGAATTGTCGCCTTGCGCGCACGCCGAGGCGACGTCGCTACCGGCGTCGCCTTCGCGGGTGATGGGTCCGGCATTCGCGCTCTCGACCGGCTCCTTGGCGGCCGAGCACGCCAACGCCGCGATGCCCGCGATCCCCCACGACGCGACCAGCAGCGCCATTCCGACGCGGCGACGCGCGATCTCAGCGACCACTGTCGGTCCCGCCATCCTTGCGTCCGTCCCAGCCGCCGCGGCCGCCGAAGTCCACCGGGCCTTGCGACTTCGGCTCGAGCCCACGCAGGTACACCACCAGCCCCGCCTTCTCGTCCTCGGTCATGGTCCAGTTGTGAATGCGCTGCCACTTGTCGAGCGGCATCACGCGCTGGGGAACCCCCGCCGGCTTCTGCCCCTTGGTGAAGATGTCGACCAGGTCGGAGTCGGTGTAGCCGCCCGTCTGGGTTGGGGTGTGCTCCACGTCGCTGCCGCCGTTGGCGTGGCAGTTGGTGCACGCCGCGAGACCCATGCCGCCTCCGGCATCCGCCGGACCCGGGGCACCGCCGTCGCGGCGACGCGAGAGCACGACGCCATTGGCGTAGCGCGCCTGGCCGATGTCGAAGAGCTCGGCGTCGACCTTGGCGATGGTGAGCTTCGCGCTGCCGCAGGCACCGGAGGCCGACGTCGCGGTGACGGTCACCACGCCCTCCTTCTTGGTGGTGATCATCACCTCGGTGCCCGAGGTGTTGGCCTGGAGGTCCACCGCGTCGGCCGGCGAGGCCGTCCACTTGAGCCCCTTCACGCCCTGCACCGTGGCGGGAATCTTGAACGAGTGCACACCGTCGAAGACCGAGAACGCGCGCGCGAACTGCACGTCGAGCTCGTCGGCGCAGCTCTTCCCGGTCGCGTTCTGATCGGCGGTCCCCGCGGGAGCTACCCCGTCGGCGCCCGCACCCGAGCAAGCGATGGAGGCGCTCACACCGCCGCCGAGCAGGGCCGCGAGGGCGACGATACGAACGAAGCGACGGGTGTGACGGGCAGTACCGAGCGCGTTGGCGATGCTGTTCATGGAAGCCTCCGGACGAGTTGCGGGACGCGACGAACAGCGCGGAGAGCGCGGTCGCGAGTGCTCGTACCTGGTGCACTCGGCGTGCCGTCGATGCGGCAGCGCCCGCAGCGCCGGCCCCGACGGAACACTCCGTCCCAGCTAGCGAAGACGGATCACGTTGGCGCACATGCGCCGATAGATTCGCGCGCGCCGCACGTGGGGTTTCCGCCCACCAGCCCTGGTGCAGCGAGAGCACGCAACGCTATTGTGCATTTTGCATGCAGTCGCGAGACGCTATCCGACGCGCGGAGGAACCACGAACGCGCGGTCGAGCTCTTCTTTGCCGAAGGTGGGCGCCCACGGCAAGAGCTCGTACTGCGCGAGGCCTAGCTTGGTGAACGGATCGCCACCGCGCACGCGGTCGAGCGCGGCCAACGCGCCATCGTCGGCAACGCGGAGCAAGAGCGCCCCCCCTGCCCTCGGCTCGAAGGGGCCGGAGGCGAGCAAGATGCCGTCGTCGCGAAGGCCCTTGAGATACGCGCGATGCGCGTCGACCACCGGGAGGACTTCGTCGAGAGGGCGGCGGTAGCGGAGGATGGCGATGGCGTACATCGGGGACGGACGATAGATCGCCGCGTCGCAGCGTCAAGGAATCGCTGCAGGCCGGCCGGCGTTCTCCCGTCGTGCGCCCACTCTTCGCCGCCCTCGCGCTTTCGCTCACGCTCGGTGGGTGCACCGAATCGCGGACGCCTCCTGCGCCTCGGGGTCCCGCACCCACGGCACCCACCGCTCCCACCGCGGCGACGGTGGTCACGGTGCCGGCGCCCGCCGCGTCCCTCGCCGCTCCTGCCCGCACCGCCGAGGTACTCCGGAGCCCGTGTGAGGGGCCGGGTGATCCCCAGCGACGCGCCACCTCGCCCGACGGGCGTACCTCGGTGTTCGTCGTGGTCGACGGGACCCGGCAGGACGAGACCACGCTGGGCCCGGAGCCCCACGAGGACCTGTGCATGGCTCGAGGCAGCGGGCCGCCTACCGTGCTCGTGGCCGGCAGAGGCACCGATGCCGATCCCCCCGAACGCATTCTCGCCTCGTTCCAGGATCTGCTCTTCGCGCCGGACGGCGCCACGCTGTTCTTCACCACGAGCGCCTGGGTCACCTCGCGTGCCGCGCACGCCGTGCAGATCGACGGCGGCAAGGAGTCGTACCTCTTCGACGGCCGGGTCGTGTCCCCCATCACGCGCGGCCCGCACGCCGGCATGTACCTGGCCGCGCACTTTCGCCTGGACCCCGACCACCCGGTTGATTCTCCCAAGTATCGGGGCCGCATCGAGACGTGGTCGGTGGTGACGCGGGCCGGGAAGGCGATACGGCGCGTGAGCGACGCCGAGGCGGAAAAGCTGCGGTAGCGAGTACGCCCAGGAAATCTCGAAGCCGCCGCGGGAAGGGCGAATTTCCCGGCGCGAGGGCGGACATTGGACTACCTTTCGCGCCGAAGGAAGGTATTGCCATGCGAAACGCACTTATTCTTGTGGGGTTGTTGAGCACGGGTTCGGCTTTGTACGCTTGCTCGAGCGATCCGGCGCCCGCCACGCCGAGCGACGGCGGCACCGAAGCGGCCACCACCGATGGCGGCAAGGCCGACGCCAAGAACGACGGCGGCACGGGGCCCGGCAGCTCCTGCGCGAATCCCATCCCGGCGGATCTCGGCACGCAGATCGACGGCGCGTTCACCGCCGAAGGCCAATCCGTTTACTACTCGGTCAAGGTCACGCCCGGTGACTTCATGGTCATCTCCGCCGACACCGAGGCCACTGCCGACACCGAGTCCACGGTCGTCGACACCGCCATCTCGGTCTTCGACGCCACCGGCGCCAAGCTCCTCGCCGCCGACGACGACGCGTTCCCCCGCGTCTCCACCGCGGCCTCCCTCGACTACAAGATCCCCGCCGGCACCACCGCGTTGTGCGTGCAGGTCACGGACTTCGACACCTGGAGCGGCGGCACCCCCAAGCTCGCGGCCGACCCGAGCTTCAAGTTCTTCGCCGGCAAGATCGACACCGCGGCCGAGGTCGTGACCTTCGATGCGGAGCCCAACGACACCACCGCGGCCGCGCAGGCCGGCAAGCTCAAGGCGTTCACCACGCCCCCCGGCGCCTACAACTACATCTTCGGCACGCTGAAGGACGCGGCGGACGTCGACGTCTTCAAGTTCACCGTCCCCACCGGCGCCACCAGCGTCAGCGTCGAAGTCCCGCCCATCGGCGCCCCGCTCCAGAGCGGCAAGTCGAGCTACGGCTCCACCATGGCGCGGTTCACTGCGACCATCAAGAAGGCCGACGGCACCATCGTCTCCGAGCTCGCGCCGCCCGCGGGCCAGGTCGAGAAGATGTCCGGCTCCCTGAGCTCGCCGGTCGAACCTGGTGACTACTTCCTCGCCATCAGCCGCCCCGCGGGCATCGCCCCCGGCGCCAACGACTTCTACTCGAGCTTCATCAGCTTCGGCACCAGCAACCCCGCCGAAGCGGAGACGACCTCGGGCGGCAACGACACCATCGCCACCGCGCAAGCGCTGACCATGACCACCAGCAAGACGGATCCCAAGGTCAAGGACGGCTACATCCTCGCCCACCTCCCGACCGGCGATACGCTCGACAACTTCTCCTTCCCGGTCGGCAACGGCGACAAGGTCTCCGTGGCCTGCAGCGCCGCGCGCGACGGCTCGGGCCTCCAGGCCTTCAAGGTCGAGCTCTTCGTGGACGGCGTCTCCAAGCAGTCCGAGACCGAGACCGCCACCGCCGACGTGGCATGGTCTGCGGGCACCGGCGCATCGAAGCCGGCCGTCGCCATCACTGCCGCCGGCACCGCCGTGCTGCAGCTCAGCGCCGGTAGCGTCTCGAACACCAACACGGGCACCTACTACCTCTGTGGCGTGCACGTGGCCGCGCCCTGAGCCAACGCCGCGCGAGCGACACCGCTCCGCGCTCCTCGAAAGCCGCTCGTGAAAACGAGCGGCTTTCGCTATTTGGGCGCCGCCCACTCGCCGAGCGGACGGGCTTCACCTAGCCCGCGCAGCGTCGCGCGCGAAGGCTTCGCCGTTGCCCCACACCACGAGGACGGGACCGCCGGTCCGAGCTTCGGCGCGCTGCACGGCCTCGGTCACGGTGTTGCAGTGGAGGCCACCGTCGCGTTCCGTGTAGTATCCATACGTTCTACACTCGAGCGGACGCGCCTCGTAGAGCCGGCATGTCCCCTCGGACTCGGCGAGAAACGGGCACACCAGCGGTCCGCGCGGGCCGAGCGCCCTCACCTTTTCCAGCGCCGCGCTGCGCTCCGCCTCCGGCCACGTCGAGAGGGCTTCGGCGATGCGAAGCCACTCGGCCTCGGTGATGCGTGGCGCGGTGGAGAGCGAACGGCAGCAGGCGGCGCAGCCCTTGGCGCCCGGCCAGAACGGATGCTCCGCGCGGGTCGCACGGGCGCGCTCCTCGGCTTTGGCATCCAGGATGGGCAACGATCCGGCGCGGCTCACGACGCGTAAAAGCTAGAACGCCCCTCCCCGGTGCGCACGCGAAATTTCAGTAGAGCAAATACGGCGCACGTCGCTGGAGGAAGGCTGCGGGATCTCCTCGATACGTATCCTCGATGGCGGTGACCGAGGCACCGGACGTGAGCGCATCGAAGGCCGCGCGGTGTCCCAGCAACGTGGCCACACCTTGGGGAGAGAACCGCGCGGGGAAGACCTTTCGCAAGGCGAACGCCAACGCGACGCCGAGGTGCACCGCGCGAACGTCGTGGGGCGCCGTCACCGCGAAGGCCACTCCGTGGCACTCGGTCTTGGCGTGCACGCTGGTGGTCGGCGTGAAGGTCACGGCGCGCAGGGCGATGCCCGGGTGCGATTCGTGGGCGAGCGCGGCCAGGAGCGCGGCGCTGTCGATCCAAGGCGCACCGATCTGCTCGAAGGGCGCGTCGGTGCCGCGCCCCACACTCACGTTGGTGGCTTCCAGCAGTGCCACGCCGGAGTACAACAGCGCCGCGGACGGGGTCGGCAAGTTGGGCGACGGCGCGACCCACGACAGGCTCGTCTCGGCGTAGAGCGCGTTGCGTCCGAGCCCCCGTGCGGGCACCACCACCACATCGGTCCCCAGCTTGCGCTCGGCCACGAACATGCGCGCGAGCTCGCCCAGGGTCATGCCGTGCCGCACGGGAATGCGGTGGTAGGCGATGAACGACTCCTTGTCGGCGTCGCGCAGCGGACCTTCGACGATCTCGCCGCCCGCCGGGTTCGGTCGGTCGAGGAGCACCACGCGCACGTGCAGCTCGGCCGCGGCCTCCAGCGTGTACCCCACCGTCGTCGCGTACGTGTAGAAGCGCGCGCCCGCATCCTGGAGGTCGATCACCACGGTGTCGGCGCCGTGGAGCATCGCCTGAGTGGGTCTTCGCGCGTCGCCATACAGGCTGTGGAGCGGAAGGCCCGACGCGGCATCGGTGCCGTCTTGCACCGCGCCCTCGGCCGCCGAGGCGAGCCCGTGCTCGGGCGAGAGCAACGCCACCACCTTCACGTCGTGCGCGCCGCGGAGCACGTCGACGGTGCGCCGGCCATCCTTGGTGCGTCCCGCGGCGTGGGTGAGCAGCGCCACCTTTCGACCGCGCACTGCCGCGAACCCGGTCTCTTCCAGCACGTCGATACCTGGTCGCACCGCGGCCTCCTTCCGACTGGCAGCCACGATAGCCGCCGATA
The DNA here is from genome assembly GCA_013141295.1 of Polyangiaceae bacterium. Classification (GTDB taxonomy): domain Bacteria; phylum Myxococcota_A; class Polyangia; order Polyangiales; family Polyangiaceae; genus JABFRG01. The sequence goes on along the minus strand of JABFRG010000792.1, from coordinate 1,415 downwards.
TCAGGTCGCTGCGCAGACGATCGGCGCTCCCCTTCCCGGTCGGATGCAGGCGACTCGCGAGGATCACCAGACCGAAGCCATGCGCCGGGTCGATCCAGAACGACGTTCCGGTGAAGCCGGTGTGCGCGACGGCTGTACCATGCATCGAACCGAGGTAGGCGCGCGTCCCGCCGGGAATCGGACGCGGCGCCAGCAGCGTCTCCACCACGCGTGCGGGGAGCGCTTGCTGGCCGTCGACCTTTCCGCCCTGCAAGATGGCGCGCACGAAGCGCGAGAGGTCGAGTGAGGTCGCGAAGAGCCCGGCGTGCCCGGCGACGCCCCCCAAGGCCCGCGCTCGCGGATCGTGCACCTCACCGGTGAAGAAGCGCTCGGCATCGGGGCTCGTCCGCTCGGTGGGCGCCGCGCGAGCTCGCAGCTCCGGACCCGGGAGAAAACCGGTGTCGGTCATGCCCAATGGCGTGAACACGCGCGACCGCGCAGCATCGGCCAGCGAGCTCTTCGTGACCTTGGCCACCAGCTCGCCCAGCACCACGTACCCGAGGTCGCTGTAGCGAAACCCTTCGCCCGGCGCGCGCTCGGTCTTCATCTCGAGAATGCGCCGCACCGCCTCGTCGCGCGTTCCGCCGTACGCCGAGAGCGCGTTGTCGGCGGGGAGGCCGCTGGTGTGGAGCAGCAGCTGCTCGATGGTCACCTCGCCCTTGCCGGCGGCGGCGAAGGCGGGCAGATACCGCGCGACCGGATCGCGCAGCGAGAAGAGCCCGGCCTCCGCCAAGAGCACCACGGTGGTCGCGGTCGCGATGGGCTTGGTGAGGCTCGCGAGATCGAAGACCGTGTCGGTTGTCATCCGGGTCGGCGCGGGTCGCACCGCGCGCTGCCCGTAGGCCTCGTGGAGCACCACCTGGTCGCCACGCACCATGAGCGCCACCGCACCGGGAACCTCCGACCGCGCAATGGCGGCGTTCGCACCGGCCGCGAACTGCTGGCGATCCACCTCCGCGAGCGACGCTGCCACGGTTCCCATCGATGGTCCGGCGTCCGAGGCTTCGACGCGGAGAGCATCTTCGCCTGCGTCGGCGGGTGGTAGCGCAGCGCTCGCGGTCGCGGTCGGCGCCGGCCCCGACTTTCCGCCGCCGTCACGCGTGCATGCGGTCGCGAACATCATCAGTACCAGCGCGATGCGCCCGGACGGCATTTTTGGAGGCTATCACGTTCGCTGTGGCAGGTCGGCCGGGCCACTTCAAGTGCATATTACACTCATATCGTCGAAGAAACGGGTCATCCCGAGTCCTCACGCGCGGAGCGCGCCAGTAGTTGAAGAAACGGCTCCTCGGTTACGATGGCGCTGTTGCGGAGCTATGGCCGACCTACACAGTGGTGCTGTTTGAGCCCGACCCCGAGTATGGCTTCTGGGCTGG
>JABFRG010000281.1 GCA_013141295.1 Polyangiaceae bacterium | reverse complement strand
CACCGCCGACGCGCCGGCCGAGGCCACCGCCGACCTCGCCCTCGCGCTGCTCCTCGACGTGGCGCGGCGGGTCTCCGAGAGCGATCGCTACCTGCGGGCCGGCCGCTGGGTGGGCTGGACGCCGACCCTCATGCTCGGCACCTGCGTGCACCGCATGACTCTGGGCATCGTGGGCATGGGACGCATCGGTCGCGGCGTCGCAAGGCGGGCGCGGGGCTTCGGCATGCAGGTACTCTACACGCAACGCACGCCGCTCGCGGCGGACGAAGAGCGCGCGCTCGGCGTCTCGTACCGCAGCCTCGATGCGCTGCTTCCGGAGTGCGACGCGGTGAGCCTGCACCTGCCGCTCACGGCGGAGACCACCGGGCTCATGAACGCCGAGCGCTTCGCCGCCATGAAGAAGGGCGCGTTCTTCATCAACACCACGCGGGGCAAGACCGTCGACGAGCCGGCCTTGATCGCGGCGCTGGCGAGCGGGCACTTGGGAGGCGCGGGTCTCGACGTGTTCGTGGACGAGCCGCACGTGCCGGCCCCGCTCCTCGCCATGGAGAACGTGGTGCTCTGCCCACACATCGGCAGCGCGGACCGCGCCACCCGCGGTCAGATGGCAGGACGCGCCATCGAGAACGTGGTTCGAGTGATGCGCGGCGAGCCTCCGCTCGATCCGGTCCCGCTCCCGGTCTGAGAACGCTATTTCTTCCGGGCGCGAGCCGCCGGAGCCTTCGCGCGGCGCACCAGCTGCGTGAGCTCCGGCAGCCGATGGAGCAGGTACGGCGGCACCGACAGCAGCGTGTAGCGCGCCTCGTCGCCCTGGGTGGTGCGCACGTCGACCTCCAGCAGTGACGGCGGGTTCTGGTCCACCCGCACCGCGAGCGCCGGCGCGCCACCGGTCGGGCCGCCCTGCGCGCGGTCGGCCATGAACTGATGCAGGCTCTTCATGCTTCCGGCGCTCCCCGACTTCAGCTCGATCGGGAGCACGTGCCCATCGTCGTCCAAGAGGTAGTCGATCTCGCCGGCGCGACCGCCCTCCCGCTGCCAGTAGTAGAGCCGCGGACCGTCGCCGAGGTCGTCCCCGCAGAGGCGCAGCGCCTGCCCCGCCAACTGCTCCATGAGCTGACCGCGCACCTGGGGCGCCAGATCGTCCGCGCGCGGAAACACCGCTCCCGCCGGGGTCTCGAGGAGGGCGTGGACGAGACCGATGTCGAGCATCACCACCTTGCGCATGGTGTCCTTGGTCTCGCCGCCGAGGGGCATGCCGCGGGCGTGCGAGTGCGTGACGAAGTGGCAGAGGCGCGCGGTCACCAGGAGCTCGAGCGCGTGCTTCACCGAGGCCTGGTTGAGGCCCTCACCCACCCGCGCGTAGACGAATTTTTGCCCCAGCATGCGCGCGGCCCCCAGCAGGGTCGCGTCCAGGAGCTCGCGGCGCATGCGGCCGATGTACTTGCCGAAGTCGTCGCGGTACGTGGCCATGAGCTCCCGCTGCGCGTCACGGCACTGGCGCGGCGTCGCGCCCCCCGCATCGAGCGCCACCACCGCCGGCATCCCGCCCACGTGGAGGTAGCGGTGTAGCCAGCCGGTGGCCACCTCGTGGGTGGTCGCCGAGAGCGCGCGATGCGGAACATGTGCCGCGAGCGCCGCGAGCAACCCATCTTGGCCGTGCGCCCGCAGGAACTCCGGGAAGCCGAGCGGCTCCACGTGGCGATAGCCGATGCGCCCCACCGGCGCCCGAAACGCGCTATCGCCGAGGGCCAGCTCCAAAAGCGAGCCGGCCGCCGCCACCGCGAGCTCCGGGAGCTCCTCGGCGAACCACCGCAGCTTCGCGTACACCTCGGGGGCCGCCTGCACCTCGTCGAGGAAGAGGAGCGTCCGACTCGGCACCAGCTCCAGGCCGCGGCGGAGCCCCAGGTGCCCGAGGATGGTCGCCGGATCGTTGGCGGCGAAGTCGGAGCGCCGCTGGGGATCGCGCTCGAAGTTGATCTCCACGAGATCGAGCTGCGCCTCCCGCGCCAACGCGCGCACCAGCCAGGTCTTCCCGACTTGCCGGGCCCCTCGAAGCACCAACGGTTTGCGGGGCGTGGTGGTGAGCCACGACCGGAGACGGGCCAAGGCGTCGCGGTCCATCTCCGTAGCATACCGAGCTATCGCAGGGGATCGAACGAAAACAACGCGTTAAAATACACGGCAGAGGTAATATATAACGCGTTGTTCTTCAGGCGAGCTCGTTTTGGGAGCGCGAAGGAACGCTGGTCTAGACAGTTTTTGCGAATACTTCCGCAAATTTGGTGTCGTATTCCCCGGAGCCGAAGGCGTCGCTGACGAGTACCTGGCGCATGAACGCGATGTTCGTGACGAGCGGCGCGATGTGCGTGGCCCCGAGCGCTGCATCCATACGTTCGATGGCTTCCTTCCGGGTCTCGCCCCAGACCACCACTTTGGCCACCATGGGATCGTAGTACGGCGTGACCTTGCTGCCGGCGTGCACGCCGGACTCGATGCGGAGCGTGGCGGTCTGCTCTTCGCCGTTCGGCCAGGTGAGGGTCTCGATGGGGCCGGGCTTGGGAATGAACCCCTTCTTGGGGTCCTCGGCGTAGACGCGGGCCTCGATGGAGTGACCGCGCTTCTGCACCTGCGACAGATCCGGCAGCTTCTCGCCGGACGCGACCCGGAGCTGCAGCTCCACGAGATCCAGGCCGGTGACCATCTCGGTGACCGGGTGCTCCACCTGGAGCCGCGCGTTCACCTCGAGGAAGAAGAGGTTGCCCTCGGCGTCGGCGATGAACTCGCAGGTGCCGGCGCCCACGTAACCCACCTTCGTGACGACCCGCAGGGCCGCCGCGTACAGCTCCTGGCGACGCTTCTCGCCCTCCTCGCCCCGGAAGAACGGCGCGAACGAGGGAGACTCCTCGATGATCTTCTGGTGTCGCCGCTGGACGCTGCACTCGCGCTCGCCAAGGGCGTAGGCGCCACCATGGGTGTCGCAGAAGACCTGCACCTCGATGTGCCGGGGCTTGGAGACGTAGCGCTCCAGGTACACGCGCGCATCGGCGAACGACGCCTTGCCTCGGTCGGAGCAGGAGCGCAGCGCCTTCTCGACGCCGGATTCGTCTTGCACCACTTGCATGCCGATGCCGCCACCGCCGCCCACGGCCTTGACCACGATGGGGTAGCCGATCTCACCGGCCACGCCCTTGGCGTGGGCAATACCTTCGGGGGTGTCGATGGCGATCGGGGCGTCGGTGCCCGGCACCGGGCTGGTGCCGGCCAC
>JABFRG010000641.1 GCA_013141295.1 Polyangiaceae bacterium | reverse complement strand
GTCCCAACCGAGCGACGAGGTGAGGGTGTCGAGCTCCTTCGTCGCCACCGCGATGGGCACCCGGGAGAGCACCGAGGTCGCGGTGTTCGCCAGGTGCGCGCCGCGGTCGAGCAGCGAGAGCCCCGCGAGCGAAGGCGCCGGAGCCACGTCGGCCGTGAACACGCCTCCGCCCGCCGGATAGAACCCGTGGGCCGAAAGATCGACGCGCACGTCGGCGCCCATCTTCCGCAGGAGCGGGAGGAACGCGCGGGCGACGAAGTCGAAGGGTGGCGCCATCGGGTTGTGGGTACCGCCTTCGAAGGTGAGCGACGAAGGCGCGCCGCCCCGGAGCAGGAGCGGCAAGAGCACCGTCTGAAATACCAGCGTGGCGCTCCCGGCGCTGCCCACGGAGAACGTGTAGGTTCCACCCTTCACGCTTCCCGGCGTGAAGACCAGCTCGCGCGAGCCGAGCTCGGCGCCCTGCACCACCGCGTCGGCGATGGCCGAGGCGCCGCGCACCGCCGCCAGGTGCTGCCGCAACAGGCCCGGCTTCTGGCGGCCGGCGCGAATGTCGTGCACGCGAAACGGCTGCCCGGTGAGGAGCGAGAGGGCGAGCGAGCTCCGAAGAATTTGCCCGCCCCCTTCACCCTTGGATCCATCGATGACGATCATTGCATTATCCCTTTACACACACGACCTGCCGCAGCGTGAACGCGACCTCCACCAGGTCGCGCTGCGCGTGCATCACGTCTTCGATGGCCTTGTACGCGCCCGGCGTCTCGTCGATCACCGCTTCGTCCTTGCGGCATTCCACGCCCGCCGTCGCCTTGGCGTGATCTTCCAAGGTGAACACCTTCTTCGCCGCGGTACGAGACATCTTACGACCCGCGCCGTGGCTGCAGGAGCAGAAGCTCTCGGCGTTACCCTTGCCGCGAACGATGAAGGACTTGGCGCCCATGCTGCCGGGAATGATACCGAGCTCGCCTTCGCGCGCCCGCACCGCACCCTTGCGGGTCACCAGCACGTCGGCACCGAAGTGGTGCTCGCGCGAGACGTAGTTGTGGTGACAGTTCACCGCCACGTTGGTGAGCGCGAAGTCCGGCAGCTCGGCCGTGATCGCCTCCACCACCGCCGCCATCATCAGCTCGCGGTTCTTCGCCGCGAACTTCTGGGCGAAGCTCACCGCCTTCCAGTAGTCGTAGAAGTGCTCCGTACCTTCGGGGAGGTACGCGAGATCCTGGTGCGGAAGGTTGATGAGCCAGGTGCGCATATCGCGCTTCGCCAGCTCGATGAAGAAGCTACCGATGCGGTTACCGAGACCGCGCGAGCCGCTGTGGAGCATGATCCACACGCGGTCCTCTTCGTCGAGGCAGAGCTCGATGAAGTGGTTACCGGTACCGAGGGTACCGAGCTGCGAGAGCGTCGCGCCGCGGCCAATCTTGGGGAACTTCTCCACGATGGGCTTGTACTCGGCTTCGAGCTCCGCCCACGCCGAGCCTACCCGCGAGGGGACGTCGTGCCATGCGCCGCGATCGTTCCGTCCTCCGTCGTCGGTACGGCCGTGCGGCACCGCCGACTCGATGGCCGACCGAACCGCCCGCAGGCTATCCGGCAGGTCCACCGCCCGGAGGCTGGTCTGCACCGCCATCATACCGCAGCCGATGTCCACGCCCACCGCCGCCGGGATGATCGCGCCCTTCGACGCGATCACGCTACCGACCGTCGCACCGATACCGGAATGCACGTCGGGCATCACCGCCACCCACTTGTGCACGAAGGGCATCTCCGCCACCTTGCGCAGCTGGGCTTCCGCCTCGGCCTCGAACGGCACACCCTGAGTCCAGGCCTTGATGGGGACACCCTTGGTCTCGAGGGTGAGGTGCGACGCGCCCATGTTCTCGTTGGTCTTCATGATGAGGGAACGAGGAGCACGCCGGATGCCAGCCCTCGGACGGCAAAAACATGAGTATTTTCCGCGAATCGCCTCCAGCATGCACGCCCGGAGTATCGCATCTTATCCGAGGGGATACTCAGAGGGCGATGCGATACAGGCCGGCCCCGAAGTGCGCGTAGTAGATGAAGTCGCCGACGACGGCCAGGTTGCCGATGTCCTTCTGGCGCGAGAGGAGCACTGTCTGCTTCTTGGTGGGCACGTCGAGGCGAAGGATGCGTGCTTCGTTCGCGGGACCGCCGCCGTACGCGTCGACCCAGTACACCGCGTCGCCCACCCGCACCGCACCGTGCGGCCCCCCTTGGGCCCCCACGACCTGCGTCGGAATGGCGACCACGCTGCCGCTGTCGAAGGGAGCGAGTCGCACCTCGCGCCGGTTCCACCAGAGATACTGCGTAGAGCTCCAGGGTATCATCTCGGTGGCGTCCTTGAGACCGGTGTCGGCGAGCTCTCCAACCCCGCCGCTGCGGGGTATCGACCAGATGTACGGCGTGTCCTCGACGCCGAAGAAGATGCGCGTGGGGTCCAGCACCAGGCACGGGCCTGCCCCATTGGTCCCCTCGGTCACGGTCTTGAGCACCTTGTATCCGGTGCCGTCGCGGTGGACCGTGCGCACGTCGGCGCGGGTGGTCCAGAAAAGGTCGTCGCCATCCTTCACGATGCGACGGAAGGCGGGGACCAAAGTCTGCTGCGCGTAGACCACGAAGTCGCTGCCGGTGCGGAGGTCGATGGTGCGTACCCGCGGGGAGCTCGGATAGGTCTCGATGGCGATGCCGAGATCGCCATCGACGACCATGTCCAAGTAGGCGCCGGCGACGCCCAACGGTCGATCCACGCGCGTGCCGGTGTCGAAGGCGTGGAGCGTGCCGTTGGGGTCCTCCGAGAGCGCCTTGTCGGCGATGACCCGCACCAAGACCTCGTTGCGATACGCGAACACCGCGGCGGAGGTGGAAACGTTGAGCATGAGCTCGGGAACGCACTCGCCGAAGCGACACACCGCGCCGCGGCAGCTGTGCTCGCAGGAGCCACAGTGCTCACCCTCGCTCCCGAGATCGAAGCACGCGCGGCCGCACGCGGTCTGGTCCGGAGGGCATTCCACGCCTGCGTCGACGGCGGCGTCGAAGGCCGCGACCGCACCATCGGTGGGCGTCGGTGCGGCGTCGTGGGCCGCCAGGTCCGCCACGTCGCGGTGCTCGATGCCCAGCACGACCTGGCACGCACCACAGAGGAGCGCGAGCGCAGCGGGACGCAGGAAGGGAGCGGTGCGCATCGGAAGCATGAAAGAGTATCGTCGACCGAACGGCAGTACAACGGCTCGCACGCGGGTTCCTTGCGTG
>JABFRG010000919.1 GCA_013141295.1 Polyangiaceae bacterium | reverse complement strand
AGGTCGTAAACCGGCCGGCGCCGGGGGTCAAAACCCAGCGCCCCGAAGAGCCGGATGTGAACAGCACTTGTCCGGTTCTGTGAGAGGCGCCCCCGGGAAACCGGGGGTGCCTACTCGGTCCCGACGACGCCCGCGCGCCGGCATCGGCGAAATTCCGCCGCCTCTCTCAGGGGGTGGGTTGTGCGTCTGCGCGCTTCTGCATTTTGCGGTGCAGGAGGCGCTTCTTCAGGGGGCCGAGGTGGTCGATCATCAAACGACCCTGGAGGTGGTCGTTCTCGTGCTGGATGGCCACCGCGAGTAGGTCTTCGGCTTCGAGCTCGAACCACTTGCCGTCGCGGTCCTGCGCACGGACCCGAACCTTCGCGGCGCGCTCCACTTCCTCGGTGGCGCCCGGGAAGCTGAGGCAGCCCTCTTTCCAGCAGACCTCACCTTCGGTGGAGAGGATCTCCGGGTTGATGAAGACCTGGAGCCGGCTCGGCTCGTCCTCGGCGGCGATGTCGATGACGAAGATCTGCAGGAGCTCGCCGATCTGTGTGGCGGCCAGCCCCACGCCCGGGGCGGCGTACATGGTTTCGGCCATGTCGTCGACCAGCGCCTTGATCGCAGGGGTGATCGCTTCGACCTTCAGGCCGGGCTCGCGGAGGCGCTTGTCGGGGTAGTGGAGAATCGTCCGGATCATGACGCTTTCAATTGTAATCAGAAGCTGGGGGTCTGGCGAGGGGAGCGCGCGATAAAGACGCGCCGCCCCTCAACGCTCGGGGTAGCGAAGCGCCCCGTGAACGTAGGCGTCCTCGCCGCACAGCTCCCAGACCGGCTTGGCGATGCGCGGCGCCACTTCGGGGGTTGCGGGACCGGCCCAGTCGACGGCGCCGGGGCGGCCCCGAGGGCCGAACAAGACGGGCGCGAGAAAGGCGTGGAGCTCGTCGGCCAGCTCGGCGGCCAGGAAGCTGCCGGCGAGCTCGGCGCCGCCTTCCACCATGAGCGTGACGATGCCCTCGGCGGCAAGCGCCTCGAGGGCGCTCCGAAGCTCCACCCGGCCCTCGGTCGACACCGGGGCGAAGAGAATCCGGATGCCCTTGGCCTCGAGCTCCTCGGCCCCGTGCCGCGACTCGGGCGTATCACCGGTCACGATCCAGGTGGGGGTTTCTCGGGCGCCCACCACCAGCGCCGAGCTCACCGGCGTACGCAGCTTCGTGTCGAACACGATGCGGGTGGGGTTCTGCCCCTGGGTATCCCGAACCGTGAGCCTCGGATCGTCCGCCAGGACGGTGCCGATGCCCACCGCGATGGCGTCGGACTTGGCGCGGAGGGCGTGCACCTTGGCGCGGGCGAGCTTGCCGGTGACCCATCGAGACGCGCCGCTCTTGGTGGCGATGCGGCCGTCGATGCTCAGCGCCAGCTTCAGCGACACGTAGGGCAGGCCCACGGTGACGTACTTGGTCCAGGAGCGAATGAGATCGCGTGCGGCGGCCTCTTGGACGCCCACCTGGACCGCGATCCCCAGCTCCTTCAAACGCTCCACGCCGCCGCCCTTGACGTGCGGATTGGGGTCGGTAGCGCCGATCACAACCCGACGAATCTTCGCGGCGGCGATGGCGTCGGTGCAGGGCGGCGTCCGACCCGTGTGGTTGCAGGGCTCGAGGGTCACGTACAGCGTCGCGCCTTCGGCCTTGGCGCCCGCTTCGCGCAGCGCGATGAGCTCCGCATGCTCCTGGCCTGCGCGCTCGTGGTGACCGATGCCCACCACCTCGTCTCCCTGGACGACCACCGCACCGACGTGCGGGTTGGGCGAGGGGCGACCCTTACGGGCGGCCTCGAGGGCTCTGCCCATCCATGTTTCGTCGCTCATCCCGGTACATCTTTCTTCTGCTCGGCGAGCTTGTCCAGCTCGTCGCGTAGCTCCGAGAGGTCCCGGAACGAACGGTAGACGCTGGCGAAGCGCACGTAGGCGATCTCGTCGAGGGCGCGCAGGCGAACCATCACGCGTTCACCGATGGTATGGCTCGGGACTTCCTTCTCGCCCATGTCGATGAGCTCACGCTCGAGCGCGTCGACCAGCTCTTCGACCCGCGAGATGGGCACCGCGCGCTTCTCCGACGCGCGCACCAGGCCGCCCATGATCTTCTGGCGATCGTAGGGCTCCCGACGCCCGTCCTTCTTCACCACGAGGGGCATCACCTCCTCGACCCGCTCGTAGGTCGTGAAGCGCCGGCCGCAGGCTTCGCACTCGCGTCGCCGCCGGATCACGTCCTGGGCGGCCGACGTACGAGAGTCGGTCACCTTGCTCTCTTCGTGGGCGCAGAAGGGGCACTTCACGGCGACCCGGGACTACTTGTACTTGGGTAGCTCAATCTTCTCGACCCGCTTGCTGTGACGACCGCCCTCGAACTTCGCGCCGAGCCAGGCGTCGACGATGTCTTTTGCCAGCCCAGGGCCCACCACCCGCTGGCCCAGGGCCAGGATGTTGGCGTCGTTGTGCTCGCGGCTCAGGCGCGCCGTGTAGGTGTCGCTGCAGACCACCGCGCGAATGCCGGGGTGTCGATTGGCGGCGAGCGACATGCCCACGCCGCTTCCGCACACCAGGATGCCGCGCTCGTGGGTGCCGTCGAGGATGGCCTTCGCCGCGCGATGCGCGTAGTCCGGGTAATCCACCGAGGCCGGCTCGTTCGTGCCGAGGTCGGTGACCTCGTGACCTGCCGCAGTGAGCGCGGCGGCGAGCTGGTTCTTCAGCTCGAAGCCCCCATGATCCGCCGCCAGAACGAGTTTCACGAGGTTTTCCCTACTCGCCGAAGCGCGAAAACACGAGCGCTGCGTTGGTGCCGCCGAACCCGAAGGAGTTGTTGAGGGCGTGCTTGATGCTGCGCTCGCGGCCGGCGTTGGCCACGTAGTCGAGCGTGCACTCCGGATCGGGATCGTTCAGGTTGATGGTGGGCGGCACGCGGCCCTGGGCAATGGCCAGCGCGCAGATGGCGCTCTCGAGGGCTCCGGCGGCGCCGAGGAGGTGCCCGGTCATCGATTTCGTGGAGCTCACCCAGAGCTTCTTGTCGGTGGCGTGGGTGCCGAACACGTCCATGATCGCGTGCGTCTCGGCGACGTCGCCGGCGGGGGTCGCGGTGGCGTGGGCATTGAGATAGTCCACCTGGTCGGGGGCCACCTTCGCGTCCTTGAGCGCCATGCGCATGGACCGCTGGGCGCCTTCGCCGCGGGGGCGGGGCCCGTGAGGTGGTGGGCGTCGCTGGACGCGCCGTAGCCGGTGAGCTCGCAATAGA
>JABFRG010000107.1 GCA_013141295.1 Polyangiaceae bacterium | reverse complement strand
GGGTGGGACCGGGGTTGGGTGTCGCGTTGCTATTTGCCTGTGGGAAGTCGGAGTCGACGCCTCCGCCCGCACAGCCCGCCCCGGAAGCAGGGATTGCTGCGCCGGTGAAGGACGCGGGGCCACCCGACGTGTTCAAGGGACCACTGGGCATCGTCGAGGAGTCGAAGCTCGGCTGCCCCGGTGACGTGGCGGTCGATGGCGCGCCCATCGATATCACCGAGTCACTGGGGTACGTGTTCGTGGGCGAAGCGACGCTGGTGCCGCTCAACGACGGAACGTTTCGCATGTTCTCGCTCGGCTACGGCGACATCTCGATGGTGCACCTGGACGGCTCACTGAAGAAGCTGTCGGAAGACCCCGTGGGCAGCGTGCCCATCTTCGGCAACTCCGGGCTCGCCTACCAGAATGTGCGCACTCCGAAGGGAGCTGCGTTCGGCATACAGCTCGGCGAGGAGACGGGGGCCAAGCGCACCACCGCGGCATTCTTCGAGCAAGACCTGCTGACCGGCGACGTGGTGGGCTTCCCGGTCAACGACAAGGTCGATGGCGAACAGGTGGTCAACGCCAAGATGCTCAGCGATGGCACCACCACGACGGCGTGGCTCATGACGAAGGGCGCGGGATTCGGTGAATATCCCATCTATCGGCGCGCACTCGACGCAGCGCAGTGGCAGCGCACCGATTTGAGGTCGATTCCCAGCGCCGCGTGGATGGAAGGTGGCAAAACGCACCTCCTTCACTCGTACCGCGACCTGGTACTGGACAGTGACGGCAAGACGGAGTCCGACGCGACGCTCCCGTACCTGGCACCGAATCCGGCCATATGCGACTCGGGCAGTCTGGTGCGAACGTCATCGGGGTTCGTCACCACCCGCACGATCAGCGCCCCCGTGCCCTGCGCCGAGCAGAACAGCTCGACCGCGCCCTACGAGTACTGGCTCCACTTCCCCTCTCAGGGGCCAGGGCGAAAGGTGGGAGAAATTCCCAAGCCCACATCCGATCCGCAGGGGCCGCGGGTCTACATGGACTTCTGGCGCGGCGCAGCGAACGTGACGCATCGCGAGCCCACGACTCCGGGCGCTTATCGGTTCCGGATCCAGCGCCTCGACGCAAAGATGGAGAACCTCGGCAAAGAGCTGGTGATCGACCTCGACGGGACGTGGGGCGACCGGCACCTGGCCGCCATCGAGAACGGGTACATGTTGTTCGTCGACGACCAGACCGCCGACCAGCGGTATCGAGTCCGCGCCATTCGCCTGAAGTGCAACTGACGCTCAGCGCCAGGCGTAGCTGAACTGCGCGGCGAGGGCGTCGAGAGCCTGCGCATCGAGCTCCGGATGCGCATCGGCGATGCGCGCGCGAAACAGGGCGGTGCCGGCCGCGAGATCGACCCGCGTCCAGTCGACGTCGATGGCCGCGGCAACGTGCTGCACCCCGGCCACGTACGGCGCCAGCGCCGCCCGCGCGGCATCGTCCAGGAACACGGCGGCGGGCGCGATGCCGAGCCAGGGGCAGCGGGCGCGCAAGTCGTCGACCACGGCGCTGCTGCGAAGAGGATCGATGGGTGCCACGGCCCAGGTGTAGCATCGCCGCATGGAAGCCAGCGCCGGTGAAGTGGTCCTTTACGCGCAGGACGGCCTGCAGCTGTGGAACGAGCGGCGTCCGGGGTTCTCCATCTTCGGCTCGTACGTGGGACGCGTGCTGCTCACCTCGGCGCGGTTCGTGTTCCTCTCCACCGGCGATAGCGGCGCCGCCCGGCGCATGCTGGTGGGCGGCGCGTTGGGACCCATCGGCGCGCTGGTGTTCGGGCAGACGCCCACGGACGATCTCGACGAGCGCGCGTTGGCGAGCGAAGGGAGCCTGACCATTCCCCTGGGGCGCATCACCGACCACGGCGCGCAGAAGCGCTGCGACTGCGCCACCTACGTGAGTGTACAATACACAAACGAAGGCGACGAAGTGCGGGAGTGCTCCTTCATGCCCAAAGACAGCGTAGCCTGGAGCGGCGCCGCGGTGTGGGCCGAGCACATCGAGGCGGCTCGGAAGGCCTTCGCCGGAAGCGCGTATCGCTGAACGAGCTCAGGTGCGGCGCGCTTCGATGTGCGCGCCGCCGGTCATGATTTGCCGCACGCCGGGGCTCGCCAGAAAATCGTGCGGGAAGCCCAGATCCACAGCGCTGGCGCCTTCGAGCTCGAGGCGCAGCTCCGCGGGAATGACCACGTCGAGCGCGCCCAGGTTGTCTTCCAGCTGCGCGAGGGTGCGGGCCCCGACGATGGGCGCGGCGACGGCGTCCGAGCACAGGGTCCAGGCCACCGCCACTTGCGCGGGCGTTCGCTCGAGCTTCTTCGCCACCGCCTTGACCGCGTCGGCGATGGCGAGCGTGCGATCGTTGACCGCCCCCAGGCCCACCACCATGTCGCGTCGACCGCCTTCGGAGCGCGCCGTCGGCGTGAGGTCTGCGCGCGAGTACTTGCCGGTGAGCACTCCCATGCCCAGCGGCGACCAGGGCACCACGCCGAGGCCCAGCTCCCTTGCCATGGGTACGAGCTCGCGCTCGACGGTGCGCTGCACCAGGCTGTACTCGATCTGCAGCGCCACGAAGGGCGACCAGCCCCGGAGCTCGGCCATGGTCTGCATGCGCGCCACTTGCCAGGCGGGGGTGTCGGAGATGCCGGCGTAGAGCACCTTGCCGGCGCGGACCAGATCGTCGAAGGCCCGCATGATCTCGTCGCCCGGGGTGGTGCCGTCCCAGGTGTGCAAGTAGAGGAGATCGATATGGTCGGTGCGCAGCCGCTGCAGGCTCTGCTCCACCGTCCGCACCATGTTCTTGCGATGGTTGCCGCCGGAGTTGGGGTCGCCCGGGGCAGAGGCCAGGCTGTACTTGGTGGCGAGGACCAGTCGATCGCGCTTGCCCTCGGCGAAGGCGCCCACCAGCTTCTCGGAGGTGCCGTTGGTATAGTTGCTGGCGGTGTCGACGAAGTTGCCGCCGCGGTCGACGTAGGCATCGAAGATGCGGCGCGCGTCGGCTTCGTCGCTGCCCCAGCCCCAGTCGGTGCCGAAGGTCATGGTGCCGAGCGCGAGCGGCGATACGCGGAGGCCGGAGCGGCCGAGGAGGCGGTAGTGGGCGAGGGAGCTTGTCATGAAGGCCAAGCTAGGGACCGGCGATCTCTGGCACAATACGACGCAAACCAATCATATTCTTTCGTGGAGCAACACAATGCGTGGTGGTGAGCTGGCCCAGCTGCGGTCACTTCTGGCGGTGGTGGAGAAG
>JABFRG010000496.1 GCA_013141295.1 Polyangiaceae bacterium | reverse complement strand
GCGCGAGACACGAGCGCGAAGCGCGAAGCGCGAGACACGAGCGCGAAGCGCGAGAACACGAAATCCCGCGCACTTCGCGAGCGCGCAAGCGCGAGACCCCGCCTGAACCGAGCGAATTCGGGCGAGACCGAGCTCTGGCTAGGAGGGCCGCGCGGAACGACCTCCTGGTCGTGAGCACGCCCGACGCCGCCAGAGCGAAGGTATCGCCCGAATTCGCCGGTTCAGGGGAGGGGGGCGGGTCGGACGCCGTGCCTCACGGCGTTCTCGCAGCCGAGCTGGGGCGTGGGGCCGCCGTCCTTGCTCTTGACGATCTTGAACTCGACCCGGCGGTTCTTTTCCCAGGCCTCTTCGTTGTGCCCTTGATCCTCGGGGCAGTATTCGCCGTAGCCCTTGCTGCGCAAGCGCGAGCGGTCGATGCCGCGCTGGATGAGCGCCGCGACCACCGAGTCGACGCGCTTCTGCGTGAGCACCAGGTTGTACTGATCCGGCGCGCGCTCGTCGGCGTGACCGGCCACCTCCATGAGGAGGAACTCCGGGTGCGCCTTGATGGTGCCGGCGATCTGGTCGAGGATCTCGTTGGACTCCGGGAGGATCTCCGCGGAGTTGGTGGCGAACTTGATCTTCTTCAGCAGGATGAGCCCGCCGTCGCCGACCTCGACGTCGCCCTTGTCGGGGCAGCCGTCCTCGTCCTTGTAGCCGTTGAAGGTCTCCGGCTGATCCGGGCACTGATCTTGGGCGTTGGGGATGCCGTCGCCGTCGCGGTCGTTGTTCACCGGGGGCGGTGGCTTCTTCGGGGGCGGCGGCGGATCCGGGATGTGCACCACCGGGTTCGGCTCGGGGCAACCGTCCTCGTCCTGATAGCCGTCGAAGTCCTCGGGGTCGTCGGGACACTTGTCCACGTCGTCCTTGTAGCCGTCCCCGTCGCGGTCGCCGATGGAGGGCTCGTAGATGAAACCCAGGAAGCCACGGATGGTCGCAGCTTCGAAGCCAGGCGTGTACCGAGTACCCGCGCCGAGCATGAAGTACGAGTTGCGCTCGACGTAGAGCTTGATGCCGCCCACCACCTCGTTGGAGGGCTTCACCTTCGCGGAGGCGTCGCTCAGCAGGTAGGTGCCATAGGTATCGGCGACGATCTCGAGCGGCTCGGCCACCCGGGCCGACATGCCGAGGCCGTACGTGATGCGCTGGCCGTCCTTGAAGGTGCCGTCCTCGAGATTGAGGGTCGTGGAGCTGGCCGGGTGCAGGCGCATGCCGGCGTTGGCGCCGATCTTGAACCAACCGGTGCTGCCGAGCCGCTTCTCGGCGATGAGCTGGGGCCAGGCGTAGAGGACCGGATCGGCGCCGGCGTTCTTCGGCGCATCGGTGAGCGTGACGCCGGCCTGCACCGAGGCTGCGAGACCGAACCCCTGCTCCACCCGGAGCAAGCGCAGCTTGGCGTGGAGCGCCGGTGCACCGATGGTTTGCGAGTTGAGCTCGGCGGTGGACCACTGGTTCGGCAGGAGCGGTTGCCCGTTGGCGTCGGCCTGGGGACCGCTCAGCATCAGGTTCACCGGGAGCGAGATGCCGATGATCGCGCGGTTCGCGATGCCGTAGTTGAAGTGCAGCGTGCCCTGAAACGAGTGCATCGCCAGGGCTGCATTGCGCTGGCCCTTGTCGGGGACGCGCAGGAGCGAGTTGCCGTAGTCGAGCACCAGCCCGAAGCTGATGTCGTTGGCGCTGAGGACGCTGGTTCCGTTGGTGGCAAAGAACCCCTTCGAGTCCAGCGCAGGCCGGAACAGGTGGGTATCGAGACCGTCGCCGTTGGCGTCCACCACGCCGTTCGTGCTCTGGGCAAGGGCGGGCGCAGAGGCCAAGATCACGCCTGTGGCCGCGAGCACGGAGGTACAGAGGCACCGCTTCTTCCGGAGCATCGGGTCAAGCTACCGCCGACGCGCAAAATAGGCGAGTTTGTGATCGCTTGCAGGTTCTGAGATACTCCCCTCCGGCCGTGTCCAACGCTTCCTTCGCCCCCACTCCCACCCCATCGTGGCTTTCCGCTACAGCCGTAGTGCTCACCGCGCTGCTCGCGCTCTTCGTGACGGCGAGCAGCCCACCCGCGGCAGCGCAGCCGGCGTCGGCTTCGACGACCGCCTCTGCTGCAGCCGCCATCGACGGGAAGTGGCGACAGTCCGCGCTCCGGGAGGACTACACCGTCCAGCAATGGCAGAGCTCGTGCGGGCCGGCGCCCACCAGCACCTCCAGCGGCGGTGGCGACGTGGCCACCGTGAAGCTCGAGGGCGACGAGCTGGTGATCCTCGGTGGCGGCCGGGTCTTTCGCTCGAACCAGTGCTACGACCCGATGCCCACGCTGGCGCGCGCCGCGCACTCGCGCGACCCTTCCGGGCGCTCCTGGCGCACCCGCTGCAGCACCCCGGCCGGCGATCCCCGGCGGGCCACGCTGCAGACGCTGGTGACCGTGAGCAGCACGCGCATCGAGATCGCCGAGACCGGCCGCTACGAGGTCACCGTCAACGACGGTCACTGCGTGGCCGACGTGAAGCGCAACCGAAGCCTCGCGCTCGTGTCCCTCGATGCGGCGCCGCCGACGCCCACTGCCACCGCCACCGCCGCCCCGAGCGAGACGGTCGCGCCGCCGGACCCTCCGGCGCCGGGAAGGTGCGCCTCCCCCGGCGCCCCGAGCAAGCTCGAAGTACGCCCCTCCCGAAAGCTCCTGAGGCTCGGTGACACCTTCGCGTTCCGCGCCCAGGTCACCGACGACAAGGGCTGCGCCACCGGCACCGAGCCGGTGTGGACCGTGGACAAGGAGCGTGGCCTCGAGGTCGACGCCCGCGGCAAGGTGCGCGTGGGCGAGGGGGCCAAGGAGGGCGAGACGGAGATCACCGTGTCGGCCGCCGGCCAGAAGGTGAAGGTCGTCGTCGAGGTGACTTCGCCGCAGAAATACGACGATCTCCTGAAGCAATCGGGCCTCAACGCCGAGGGCGAGTCGGACCAGGCTTCGTCGGTGAACATCCCCGGCACCGCCATCGACAGCCGTGAGGTCCAGGCCCAGGACGCGTCGCGCCGGCGCCGGCTGGTGTTCGGGGGCGTCGTCTTCGGCCTGGCCGTGTCGCTGGCAGCGGTTTATCTGCTGCTCACACGCCGGAGCCGTGCACGTGCAAAGGCGGCGGAGAAAGAAGCCGAGGCCCTCTACGAGGAGCGGAAGCGCGAAGCCGACCTTCGGCGCAACGAGCGCTTGCAGTCACACGAAGCCCAGCAGCGCGCCCACGAAGAGAGC
>JABFRG010000475.1 GCA_013141295.1 Polyangiaceae bacterium | reverse complement strand
GCGGTGGGGGTGGCGGCGGAGACGACGACGACGAGCGCGCTTCGCTGGGGGAGATGCTCCTCTTCGCGATGAACTCGGCGCGTCGCCGAAAGCTCCTCTCGTTCATCGTCACGTTGGTCTGTCTCGGCGTCACCGTGGCCGCCGTGAAGCTGGCCCCGCGAACCTACGTGTCTGCCGGCGCCGTTCTGGTGTCGAAGGGCAAAGAAGAAGGCGCCGGCTGGAACCCCGACGGCAACAAGCGCGAGCAGACCGAGTGGGAGCGCCAGATCCTGGCTCGCTCCAACATCGAGAACATCATCAAGGACGCCAAGCTGGTGGAGCGCTGGGACGAGATGCGGCCGCAGCACCGCCGCCTCCTCGACTCCCTCGGCAAGTACACCGGCGACAAGCCGCCCACCGACGAGCAGAAGTTCGGCGCCCTCGCCGGCATGCTCCAGGGCAAGCTTCGCCTGATGATCGACCAGACCACCGTGACCATCATGGTGGAGTGGTCGGAGCCCGAGGCCGCCCACGACATCGTCGACTCGGCCATGAAGCGCTTCATCGACAAGCGCTACGAGACCGAAGTGAGCCGCACGCTCAACGCCATCAAGCCGCTGGAAGAGCAGCTGGAGTCGGCGCGGGCCGAGCTCGAGCGCATCTCGCCCTCGACCGCGCCCCCGAAGGAGAAGCCCACCTCGGCGGTGCCGCCTTCGCTGAGCATGGACAACACGAAGCCGGTGGACCCGGAGATCCTCCGGCGTCTGGCCGCAGCCAAGGAAAAGCAAACCGCGGCCGCGGCCAAGCTGGCCGACCTGGAAGCGCAGAAGACCGCGCGCGTGCAGGGCGTGCAGAACCAGCTCACCGAGCGCAGCGCCGTCCTCGGCCCCGCGCACCCGGAAATCGTGGCGCTCCAGCTGCAGCTCGAGCAGGCCAAGAAGGACCCGCCGGATCTCGTGACCGCGCGCGCTGCCAAGACGGCGGCCGACGACGACGTCTCCACCGCTGCCGCGCAGGCCGGCGTGAACGTACCCAAGCCGGTGTACCGCGGCCCCGCCTGGGCGCCGCCCGCACCCACCGACAAGAAGCTCGACGACCAGACGGTGGCCAAGCTCGCCTCGGCCCGGGCTCGCTACGATCAGACCCTCTCGGAGCTCGACAAGGAGCGCCGGAACCTGAAGACCGCGGAAGAGGACTTCAAGATCAAGTACCAGATCTCGAATCCCCCGGACGTGCCCTTCGCGCCCAAGAAGCCGGTGGGCCTCATGGTCTCGCTGGCCGGCTTCTTCGCCACCATCCTGCTGGTGCTGGTGCTCGCCGCCCTTCGCGACCGATCCACCGGCGTCATGTACGAAGCCAAGCAAGTCCGCGACAAGCTGCGCCTTCCGGTGCTCGGCGACATCAAGGAACAAGACATGGGCTGAGCCCAGCCCGCGCTCGTCGACCCTCGAACGCCTATCACTCCTGTGATAGGCGTTTTCTTATGAAGAAGGTCACCGCGCTGGGTCTCGCCCTGGTTCTCGCCTGCTCCAAGGATCCGCCGCCCAAGGGGCCCGATCCCGTTCCCTCCAGCGAGCCCAGCGCCGCGGTGGTGGTTCCCAGCGCGACGGCCACCAGCGTGGCCACCGTAGCGCCCACCGCGACCGCGACCGCAACGGTGGCCAGCACCGATTCTGCGTTGCCCCCGCACCTGCAGGCGGAGACCACCGGCGACGACCTCTCCCACTGGGGCCTTCACCTCAAGGGCTTTCCGCTCCTCTCCGACGACGCCCAGCGCGTGATGTACGTCGTCAACGAAGAAGACGGCATGCGCGGCTACGCGAACCAGAAGGTGTTCATCAAGAAGGTCGACGGCGACAAGCTCGAGAAGACGCTCCCGATCTTCAGCGCCACCGAGCTCGACAAGGCGGAGCGCGCCAAGAAGCTCGACGACGCCCGGAAGAAGGCCGAGGCCAACGTGAAGGCGGCGCGCGACCTACTCGCCGCCGGCAAGTGGGCGCCCATGAGCGCCGCCACCGGCGCGCGGGGCAAGGTGTTCACCGCCGGCGATCTCTCGGTCGAGCTCAAGGGCCTGCGCCTCACCATCGTCGACAAGGCCGGCAAGAAGCTGGTCGACTTCGACGCCAAGGGGTGGAAGTCCAAGGACGGCGGCAAGGGCACCCTCAAGTGCAGCTTCGAGCCGACCCTCGAGAATGTGTATATTGCACCCGAAAAGAAGGTCGTGGCCGCCACCGTGGTCCACATTCCTTCCGGCGGCGACAGCTGCAACCTGTCCAACGAGACGCACGTCGTCGCCTGGAAGTAGCGTGAGCGCCGGCCGGGATGCCCTGCTCTCCCGGCCCGCGGCGCATTTCTCGCTGCACGTGACGGTGCTCCTCTGGGGCCTCACCGCCATCCTCGGCAAGGCCATCGAGGTGAACGCCTTCGCCCTGGTGTTCTACCGCCTCGCGCTGGTGACGGTGCTGGCGGCGGCGGTGATGGTGCAGCGGCGTGATTCGTTTCGGGTGACCACCCGCGGCTTCGCGCGCTTCGCCCTCATCGGCTCGTTCGTGGCCATTCACTGGTGGACCTTCTACGCGTGCATCAAGGTCGCGGGGGTGGCGGTGGCGGTCATCTGCCTCTCCACCATCCCGTTCTTCACCGCGCTCATCGAGCCCGTGTTCTTCGGCCGGCGGGTGCGTGCGTCGGAGCTGATCATCGGGCTCCTGGTGGTGGCCGGCGCCGTGGTGCTGGTTCGCGCGGAGACCCACGCTTCGCCGTTCGGCCTCGCGCTGGGGCTCGGCTCGGCGCTCTTCTCCGCGGCGTTCGGCGCCTGGAACGGCGTGGTGGCCAAGGAGGAGACCCCGGCGCGCCTCACCTTCTTCGAGCTCGGCTCGGCGGCGCTGCTCAACGCGCTGATCTTCGCGGTGGTGCCGGCTTCCTTCGTGGCCCCCTGGGCGCTGGGGGCGCGCAACGTCGGGCTGCTCCTGGTGCTGGCGGTGTTTTGTACGCTTCTGCCGTGGCTCCTCAACGTGCGGGTGCTGCGCGTGCTCACGCCCTTCACGGTGGCGGTGGCCATCACCCTGGAGCCGGTCTACAGCGTGCTCCTCGCCTATCTGGTCTTCCCGCAGTCGGAGCGGCTGGGGCTTCGGTTCTACCTGGGGGCCGCCTCGCTGGTGGCGCTGGTGCTGGCGAACGCGCTGGTGAAGAACCGCTACCGCGCGCGATCCGAAGGGGCCGCGGCCTGAGGAAAGCCGCGCCCGGCGCCCGGTCCGTGCGATGCTGAGCCCGTGGGTTATCGAGACGAAGACGACGCCGCGCATGCGCGCACCGAGGCGCTGGCGGACGAGGTCCGTGCGCTCCGTGAAGAGAACGAGGCGCTGAAGAAGCCGAAGGCCGCCGTTGCCTCTGCCGCAGGCTCGCTGGAAGAAGCGCACGAAGCTTCGCTGCGCAAGCAGGCGGCCCTCGTCGAGGCGCAGGGAGGAAACCGAAAGGACTACGATCAGCGGCTCGCGAGCGCGCGATGGAAGATCCTCCTGGCGACGCTGGTGGTGGGGCCGATCCTCGCCGCGCTGCCCATCTCCGTGGCCTCCTTCGTGAACGGCCTCCCGAGCCCCGACCAGAGCGTCGCCGGCATCGGCGCGGTGGCCGTCGGCGGCATCGTGATGCCGAGCCAGTTTCTCCGCATGCTCTGGCCCTGGATCCCGGTCGTCACCCGCGACGTGCACACGAACGAGCCCATCACGTCCACCCGCCCGCGCTGGCTCCGCGTCGCGATGTTCGCCGTGCCGCTGGCGATCTACCTGGTGGGCCTCGGATTGCTGTTCGCCCAGAAGCGCTGACCCAAAACGCGCCAGTCTCGCGCGTGGAGGAAGGGTCGGTGGCGCAGGAGGGTATGAGTCGCTCCATGCAAGGTCCCCCGCCGCCCGGCTATTCCTATCCTCCGAGTCATCCTCCCGCGCACGGTTACGGACTCGGCTACGCGCCGGGCTACCCGGGTGCCTACGCGCCGGGACCGGCCGTCGCCAAGCCGCCGGTGTGGGGCTTCGGCCCCGCCGCCGCCGCGTTCTTCTTCGGCATCATGGTGTTCCTCATCTCGGGCTTCAAAGGCCGGAGCGCCGGATGGGAGATGCTCGCGGTCCCCACGCTCCTCTGCTTCGCGGCGGCCCTCGCGGCGGCGATCCCCGGCATCATCGCGCTCACCCGGAAGGGCATCGCCATCGGCCTGGGAACCCTCGGCGTCGCGGGCTTCGGTGCGTTCCTCGCGCTGGTGGGCTTCGTTCTCGGGGCCTAGCTGCGTAGATTCGCTATGCTCGGCGCCTTGGTGTTCTCTCACGCGTCGCGCGCGATCTTGACCCGGCACGACCTGCAACGGTTTCCCGCGGACTCGCTCTTCGACCGCATCGCGCGCGTTCTCTGCGAGGCCGAGTGTCTCCCGCGGAAGGAGCTCTTCGAGTCGTGGGAGCTCGCTCGGCGCACGCGGCGACGCTTTCGTGGCGGGCGCATCGTCGACCTCGCCTGTGGGCACGGGCTCGTGGCCCACTTGATGCTCCTGCTCGACGACACTTCGGAAGTCGCCATCGCCGCCGACGCTCGGCTTCCGGCGAGCGCGCCCCAGGTCGCCGAAGCGCTCGTACGTGCGTGGCCACGGCTCGGGCAGCGGGTCGAGCTAAGGTCCGCGCGCATCCAGGACGTCGCGCTCGCGCCCGCCGACGTGGTGGTGGCGGCCCACGCGTGCGGCGCGCTCACCGACGAGATCATCACGCGCGCCATCGACGCCCGAGCACGGCTCGCGGTGCTCCCGTGCTGTCACGACAAGGCGCGGGGCGACGCAGGCGGCCTCGAAGGCTGGCTCGACCCTGCGCTGGCCATCGACGCGACCCGCGCGGCGCGCCTGCGTGCGCACGGCTATCGGGTGTATACGCAAACCATTTCGCGAGAAATTTCCCCGAAAAACCGCCTGCTCTTGGCCGAGCCACTCCAGGGCTAGGGCGGGCCGCCCCTCGGGCGCGGCACGCAGAGGCCATCGCCACACTGGAAGTTCTCCGCGCATGCGCCACGCTTGCAGGGCTCGACGCACATCCGTGTCGGCGTCCCGCACGTGGGCGTGTCCAGGTAGCAGCGCTTGCCGGCGCCGCACTCGCCGTCGTCGAGGCACGCGTCGCAGGTGCACGCTCGTCTCTCCCGTTCGGCATTGGGGCCTGGGTCCTGGCCGTAGCAGAGCCGCTCGATGCCCATCGACGTATGCTTGCATGCGGCGTATCCCGGCCCACACTCGGCAGCGGAAGCCGGTCCTCGAGGATGCACTTCCTTCGGGGTCGTTGCCTGGGCTTCTGGCGTCGCGGGCGGGGGAGAGCAGTGCATCACCGAGATGCATGCGATCGAGATGCAAGCCAGGCACGTGAAGCGAGACATCTCGCGAGCGTATCGAACAAACCGTCGGGCTGTCCGGACTCACCGCTCGGCGAGCGCGTCGAAGGCATCGGCTTGCGCGGCCTCGTCGTCTTCCGTTGCGGCGAGCAGCGCCACGCGCACGCGCGGATCGACGGTGGTGTCGGCGGCGACGCGCAGGCGGGCCTTGGTCGCCTCCGGTGCACCCGGAAATAGCGCGAAGGCCGCGCCCAGGCGCTGCTCGGCGGGTGCCGCCGGATCGTCCACCAGGTCTTCGAGGTCTTCCTGCCGCAGGGGCACGCTGCGGTAACTCGCTTCGCCGAAGGTCGCTGCGAGATTGCGTCGCCACTCGGCGACGCTTCGTTCGCCCCGGGAAAGCGAGGCCAGCGCCGCCGCGCGCGCCTCCGGGGGTGGCTCGGCCATGCCGACGCGAATGCGGCCCGCGATGCCCCGGAGCGCCTCCTCGCTGGCATCGAAGAAGGGGAGCTCGAGCGAAGTGCCGTCGGTGAGGGCGAGCGCGAGACCCATGGTGCCTTGACCGATATCGACCTCCACCGAGCGAATCGCCGAGAACGGAAGGATACGCCTCCGAAGCCCCTGCTCGATGCGCACGCCGTCGCGCCCCACCACCAGCGTCCGCCGCCGCAAGAACGCGTACCACAGCGCCGTCATCACCGGCGCTGCGGCCAGCGGTGCAAACGGAAGGGCCGCGAGCGCGCTCGGCACCAGCGCGCTCGCGAACAGGGTGAGCATGGTGCCCCCGAACCACGCCAGAAAGAACACCAGCAGACCGCCCACCATGGCGCCGATCTGGCCGCGCATCTCCACCTTGAGCACGCGTCGCGCACGATCGACCCCCAACGTGGAGAGGACCGCGTGGGGGCTCGGCACGCCTTCGCGATTCGGGAGGGGCACGCGAATCTGCGTGCCCCCCGCCACCTCCAACACCACGCCCCGGGGCGCCGTCAGCTCGAAGCCGTTGGTCACGGCCGCGGCTTCGATGCGCCGGTTCATGCCCTGGCCTCGCAGCACCAGCGCGTTCCGTTCGAGCGACGCGGTGGCCTCTTTGCGCTTCGGAGCAGCCATGCGAAAGCTGCCGATGCCGAGGGCGGCGACGGCCGCTCCGAACAGCCCGACGCCGAGGCTCTTCACGACCAGGAGCGCACAGCAGCCGCCGACGATGGCCAGGACCACCCCCACCGCCAGGAAGAGATCGCTCTTCCACGAAGCGTGGCGCACCTCGACGGTCTCTTGCGCGCTTTCGTCGACCTCCGGGCCCGGCATGCCGGGGCACGGTAGGCCTTCGGCGCCGCCTGCTCAAGGCTCCCGTATCAGGGGCACTTCACCGGATAGCCGTCGAGGAACTGATCGACGCCGTACTCCTTGGCGTACACGCCGCCGCCCTGGTGCTGTTGGCCCACCGAGGCCGGCACCACCAGACAGTAGTTGCCGGTCTTCGCCTTCACGAGGATCTCCGCGTCTTTGTAGTGGCGGAGGATGACGCCGTAGTCGTTGCGTACGACCTTCCAGTCGCTCTCGGTCATCCATACTTTGACGATGTTGGGCTTGTTCTTGGCGCCTTCGTAGTTCTTGCGCACGGCGGCCTCGGCGCCCGGGTCAGAGGCTGCGGGCTTGGGAAGCTTGCCGGCGGCGGCCAGGCTCTCGGCGAGCTGGTTGAACTCGGTGGCGTGGGCATCGGCCTTCTTGAGCACCTCTTCCGGCACCGGCTCGCCGATGGCGTCGAAGTACTTCTTCACGAACGCGGAGAGGTATTCGCGCTCGCCCTTGGCGTCCACGCCCTCCACCGCGCTCGAGAGATAGACGCGCTTGTTCTCCTTCATCTTGTCGATGCCGCGGTGGTGGTCCCAGAGGCGATAGTTCGAGTAGGCCACGGCCCACTCGTGCACGGCCTTCTTGAGGATCGCATCGCGCTTCTCGACCATGGGGCACATCGTGTCGGCGTGCATGTACTCCTCGCCGCTCGAGGTGCCGTCTTTCTCCCCCTTGAAGGTCCCGGCGGCGCACGTCTTCTGCAGCTCACCGAGGCCGGGCTTCTTCATGAGTGCGAGCGCGCGATCGGCGCGCTGGTCGGCGCTGTTCTCCGAATCCTTGGGGTGCTCGGTGGCAAAGGCGTGGAGGGCCTGAAGGTCCTCCCCGTACTGCCGCTGGGCGTCGCGCCAGGCGCGGGTGGCGTCGCTGGGGCCGCCGACCTCGGCGGACTGCGTCTCGCCGCTGCCGCTGGGGCCGTGGCCGCCATTGTTGGCGGCACCCTTGCCGAACAAGCTGCCGGTGGAAACCTGGCAACCCGCAGCTGCCAGACAGAGAACCAGAGAAAGATGCGTGTGCTTCATGACCGGCGCCATGTGCAGCGCACGTGCCACCGTGCGATCGCCGGGCAATCGCGCGCCGGAGTCCCGATCTCGGGTCCGCGCGACCCCAGCCGACGTCGCACGCTGGGGCCACGCGCTCCCAGCCTCAGACCTGGGCCAGGCCGCCGTCGACGAGCTCGGAGCCGGCGACGTTGCCCACCTGAAGGACCCATGAAGGTTCGGTGAGGTGAGGCCAGGTGTGGGGTGACTGCCGGGTTCGGTGCTACACCCGAGAGACCCCATGAACGGATTTCCCCTCCTTGCGGCATGTACGCTGGCGCTCGTGACTGCCTGCTCGTCCGATCCCGCGGCCTCGACCGCCGATGCGGGTGCGGCGGAGGCGGGCCCGCCCGGCTGCACGCCCTACGTCGATCGCGAAGCGCCGTTCTGTGACCAGATCACGTGCGCCGCCAAGGTGGGGTCCATCAACGTTCGCAACCCGGACGTCCCGCGCCTGGGTGGCGGCCCGCTCCTGTGCACCGCCACCTGTGATCTGGCGACGCCCGCCACTTGCCCCGCGAACAGCAAGTGCGCCTCCGCTGGCTTGAACACGCCGGCGCTATGCTTTCCGGTATGCCCGTGCGCCGATCCGCTTCAATGCGTCGACGGCGTCTGTCGCTAAGGCGGGGCGGCCAGCATGGTCTCGAACGCTCGCTGCTGCAGGGCGCGCTCCTGGCGTTCCAGTGGGCCTTCCTCGTCGTCGTCCTGGCATGCGCAGCGGCTCGGATCCGGCGTCACCGGCCCGCGCAGCTCGGCGTCCTTACGTTCGAGCGCCGCGATCACCCATTCGCCGGGCAGGGCGGGGGAGTCCTTCTCCGGTCTGCTTCCACCGGCATGTATGCAAAATGCATGAATCGCGGAAGCGAAGGCCGCTTTCGCGCTCTCGTCGTCGATCGGTGGCTCGGCCGCGGGCGCCGAGGCCGGACCTGCGATGGCGGCTTCGGCCACGGCAAGTAGGTCGGGAAACTCCCGTGCGCCGCGCTGCAAGGCTTCGGCGTTGAACCGGCGGGCGGCGTCCGGGTCGCGGCGAAAGAACACGTCGCGTACGGTCCAGGCGGAGTGCGGCGCTCGCGCCAGGATCGCCCGCTCCCGAGGTGCCGTGCGCTGGGCGTCGCCGGCGGCGCGACATAGCTGCGCGAGGCGGGTCAAGAGCTCCGCCGCCTGATGGGGCCAGGGTCCGTTCAGCAGATCGTCGATGGCGCGCTCGAATGCGTCCATGGCGTCGGGCCCCCGCCCGAGCGCCGCCAGGAAGTAGGCATGTTCGCCGCGGCACTGCGCGGTCTTGGTGTGCGTCGCGCCGTAGAGCGAAATCGACCGCTCCAGCAGCCACGTTCGCAGCGCGAATCGCATCGCGAGCGTCTCCGGCCCCGAAACCCGCCCGAGGAGCGTGCCCGTCACCTGGTGCGCGTACGGGTGGTCCTCGCCCAGCTCGGCCACGATCACCGGCTGCGCCTGCAAGAGGAGGGCGACGCCTTCGGCATTCTTGCGCGCGCCGAAGGCGTCCATGGCCGCGCGGTAGGTCTCGTATGCCTTGCGCAGCGGCTCCGAGTCCTCGGCGAAGGCCTTGGCGGACGCCTCCTCGTGGTGATTCATGCGGCGATAGGCGAGGGCTTTCCCCGCGCACACCGCCAGGGCCGCGTGAAGGCGCCCCCGTTCCTGGGCGGTGGTGGCCACCGCGAGCTGGGCCTCGAGCGCGACCTCTTCTTCGCTGAGCGGCGCAGCCCCCACCCGCGGCTACCCCTTCTGCCAGGCGGGCTTCACCGGGGCGTATTGCGGCGCCCAGGCGAGATCGCCGAAGCCGGTCTCCTCCGCCGCGTGCAAGGTGAAGTAGGGATCGCGCAGGTGGGTGCGCGCGAGCGCCACCAGGTCGGCGCGCCCTGCGGCGAGGATGGTGTTCGCCTGGTCGGCGCTGGTGATGTTGCCCACCGCCATGGTGGGGATGCGCACGTCGTTGCGAATCTGATCGGCGAAGGGCGTCTGGTACATGCGTCCGTAGAACGGAGGGCGGCCCTCCGGCGTGGTCTGCCCGGTCGATACGTCGACGAGGTCGCAGCCGTGCTCCACGAGCATTCGTGCAATTTGCACCGAATCTTCGCCGGTGATGCCGCTCGGGTCCCAGTCGGTGGCGGAGACGCGCACGCTCATGGGCTTGTCCTTGGGCCACACCGCGCGCACCGCGTCGAAGATCTCCAGCGGGTAGCGCATGCGGTTCTCGAGGGATCCGCCGAAGCCGTCTTTCCGCACGTTGGTCAGCGGCGAGATGAACGAGGCCAAGAGGTACCCGTGGGCCATGTGAATCTCGAGCATGTCGAAGCCGGCATCGATGGCCATCTTGGCGGCACGCACGTAGTCGCGCTTCACCTGGGCCATGTCGCTTTCGTCCATCTCCTTGGGCACCACGCTGTGCGGATAGTAGGGGAGCGGCGACGCGCTCACGATGGGCCATGCGCCGCTCTCCAGCGGCTGGTCGATGCCCTCCCACATGAGCTTGGTGGCGCCCTTGCGGCCGGCGTGCCCCAGTTGCAGGCAGATCTTCGCCCGGCTCTGCCCGTGCACGAAGTCGACGATGCGGCGCCAGGCGGCCACGTGCTCCGGCGCGTACATGCCGGCGCAACCCGGGGTGATGCGCGCCTCGGCGGAGACGTCGGTCATCTCCGTGAACACCAGACCGGCTCCGCCCATGGCGCGGCTCCCCAGGTGCACCAGGTGAAAATCGCCGACCAGGCCGTCTTGTGCAGAATACATGCACATCGGCGAGACCACCACGCGGTTCGCCACCGTCATGCCCCGCAGCGTGAACGGCGTGAACATGGGCGGCACCAGGTGGGCGTCGTCCTTGGCAGGGGCGCCGGCGTGAGCGTCGAACGCCTTGGTGACCTGCTCCACGTAGGGTTTGTCGCGGAGCGCCAGGTTGTCGTAGCCGATCTTCTTGCTCCGGGTGAGCAGGCGAAAGCCGAACTCCTCCGGCGAGAAGTGGAAGTAGCGCCGGGTGTTCTCGAAGAACAGCAGGCTGTCCTGCGCCGCCGCCTGGGTCTTCTCCACCACGATGCGGCGCTCCGCTTCGTAGCGAGCCAGCGCCGCCGGAACGCCCTTTTTCGCCGCGTCTGCGGAGATGGCGGCCTCGAGGGCGATGGAGTCTTCCATGGCCAGCTTGGTGCCGGAGCCGATGGAGAAGTGGGCGGTGTGCACCGCGTCGCCGATGAGCACGATGTTCTCGTGGCTCCAGCGCTTGCACTTGAGGGTAGGAAACTGCAGCCAGGAGGAGCGGTTGGAGAGGAGCGCGTGGCCATCCAGGTGCTTTGCGAAGATGCGCTCCAGGAGGGCGATCTGCTCGTTCGCCGGCATGGTGTCCAGGCCGGCCCGCTTCCAGGTGGCGGGGTCGGTCTCCACGATGAAGGTGCTGGTCTCGGCGTCGAAGCGATACGCGTGCACCTGGAAGATGCCGCCGGCGTGCTCCTCGAAGATGAAGGTGAAGGCGTCGAAGATGCGCTTCGTGCCGAGCCAGATGTACTTGGAGCGGCGCACGTCCAGGTCGGGACCGAAGTGCTCGGCGTGACGCGCGCGGATCTTGCTGTTGAGGCCGTCGGAGGCCACCACCAGGTCGCTCTCGGCGAAGATGCGATCGCCCTCCACCTCCACGCCGTGCTGCACCTTCACGCCCACCTCGAGGGCGCGGTCCTCGAGAATGTCGAGGAGCTTCTGCCGCGCGATGCCGGAGAAGCCGTGACCGGCCGAGCGGGTGCGCGTGCCCTTGTAGAAGATGTCGATGGCGTCCCAGTGGGCGAAGCCCTTGGCGATGGCCTCCTGGCTCGGCTTATCGGCTTCTTCCAGGTAGCTCAGCGTCTCGTCGGAGAACACCACGCCCCAGCCGAAGGTGTCACCGCGGGCGTTCCGCTCGAGGACCTCGATGTCCCAGGAAGGGTTCTTCTTCTTCGCCAGAATGCCGAAGTAGAGACCCGCGGGACCGCCGCCGACGCACGTGATTCGCATGGCGCCGAACGCTACCACCGCTCGGCAATATTCGGGGAGCCACCAGCATGCGTCGGCACCGAACGTTTGCTAGCCTCGGGCTCCCATGCGAATCCTCCACACCATGCTCCGCGTCGGCAACCTCGAGAAGTCCGTGCACTTCTACACGGAAGTTCTGGGCATGAAGCTGCTCTCCCGGAAGGACTATCCGGACGGAAAGTTCACCCTGGCCTTCCTGGGCTACGAGGCCAACCCGGCGCAGGCCGAGATCGAGCTCACCCACAACTGGGACACCGCGAGCTACGAGCTGGGCAACGCGTACGGTCACGTTGCCCTCGGCGTCGACGACATCTACGCCACCTGCGACAAGATTCGCCAGGCCGGCGGCAACATCACGCGCGAGCCCGGTCCCATGAAGCACGGCACCACCGTCATCGCCTTCGTGCAGGATCCCGACGGCTACAAGATCGAGCTCATCGAAGAGAAGACCCGCTCGCAGTCGCGCGGTTAGAGAACACTCTGCGAATGGCATGCAGTGCAGCCAAATAGGCGGCGTTGGGCATTTCCCGGCGCCGCGGCTGCCCTATACATAACGCATGGAGTCATTCGGCATCGACGCCCTCGCCCTGGCCGTTCCCCGCAGCTTTCTCGAGGTCACGGACCTCGCCGTGGCCCGCGGGGTGGCACCTTCGAAGTTCGTGGAGGGGCTCGGCATGGGGCGCATCGCCATCGCGAGCGCCGACGAGGATCCGGTCACCCTCGCCGCCGATGCAGCGCGGCGCCTCCTGGCCACGCCGGGCGTCGACAAGGAGTCCATCGGCCTGGTCATCGTCGGCACCGAGACGGCGGTGGACCACTCGAAGCCCATCGCCGCGTACCTGCACGGGCTCCTCGGGCTGCCTTCGCGATGTCGCGTCTACGAGACCAAGCACGCGTGCTTCGGCGGGACCGCCGGCCTGCTCACCGCCCTCGACTGGCTCGCCTCGGGCTCCGGTCGCGGTCGCGCGGCACTTGTAATCTGCACCGATATCGCGCGCTACACGCTGGGCACGCCGGGTGAGCCCACGCAAGGGGCCGGCGCGGTGGCCATGCTGGTGAAGGCCTCGCCGCGACTGCTCGCGCTGGAGCCCGGCGTCTCTGGCTCCTTCGCGCGGGACGTGGCCGACTTCTGGCGGCCGCTCGATCGCAAGGACGCCATCGTCGACGGCGCCCTCAGCGTGCGCTGCTATCTCGACGCCTTGGGCGGGGCCTACGCCACCTGGGCCGAGGAGACGCGCAAGGCCTCGGGGAACCCCGACGATCTCGCGCGCCGCTGCTACCACGTGCCCTACGGCAAGATGGCCAAGAAGGCCCACCAGCACCTGAGCGAGCTCCGGGGCCTCGACGCCGCCGCCGCCGAAGAGACCTTCCAGCGAGAGGTGAAGCCTTCGCTGCGCTTCTCCGCCGAAGTGGGCAACGTGTACACGGGATCCTTGTACTTTGCACTCGCCTCACTGCTCGACGCCGAGGCGGGCGAGCTCGAAGGCAAGCGCGTCGGTCTCTTCAGCTACGGCTCCGGGAGCTGCGCCGAGTTCTTCGCCGGCACCGTAGAGCCGGGAGCGGGAGCGTTCGTACGCATGCTCGATCTCGGCGCGCCCCTTCGCGATCGCACGCGGCTCGGCATCGAGGCGTACGAAGCCATCCGCCGCGCCGACGCGCAAGTGGATACCCGCGACGCCGCTACACCGAGCGCCATCGATGCGAATCGCGTCGCCTTCCTCGGCGTCGACGGCGGCCGCCGCGTCTATCAGTAGCGAAACGACGATTTCGCTGCACCCGGATCGCGGGACCGGTGTCAGGGGAGCGCGGGCGGCAAGGTGCCCGACACAAGGAGATCTCCCATGACCCATTCGATCCTTCGCGCTGCGTTCGCCATCGGCATTGCCTCTCTCTCTGCGGTCGGTTGCGCGGCTCCCACCGGCGCCGAATCCGACGACCCCCAAGCCCTCAACGCCGACGCGCCGGAGGGGGACGAGCTCGGAAGCACCTCGCAAGCGCTGTCCAACTGCGCCACCGGAACCGCCCCCAACGAGACGCTCTCGCTCGCCAGCGTGGGCGTCACCCAGCGCTATATTCGCAGCGCCTACTATATCAATCCGCCAGCCTGCGGCGGCACGCCCCGGCGCGTCACCATCGTCAACTTCACCCCCAGCGTGAACCCCACCCACGACTACATCTTCGACGTGAAGGCGATCGGTGTCGCCCACGTGAACGATTGCGCGCAGCACGTGCTCCACACGCGCCTCCAGCTGTTCAACGCCAGCAACGGGCTCTGGGAGGACATCGGCTCCGAGGCCGTTGCGTCGGGGATTCTGCTGCCGGGCAACGGCGGCTTCTACTGTTCCAACCCGGCGTTCCACCGCACGGTGACCAACACCGGCGGTCCCATCCCCCCGAGCTACCGCGTCCGCACCTGGGCCGAGAATCCCGACGGCTCGTTCATGGGCGTGGACATCAAGGGCAAGAACGACGGCCAATGAGCGTGGTGCGTCCGAATGGCACAGTGGACCTAGGTAGGTAGTCCAAACGGGGGACACAGCGAGTGGTGAACGCAGCCATCGGCGATGTTAACTTCGACGTCGTGCAGCTCGCTCAAAACCTCTTTGCACACGTTCCGGACCATCACTTCCGCGATGCAACCGAGAGTGACCTGGCCATGCTCGACGCGCGCCTCCGCGAGTGCCACGCGGTCGGCAGCGCGGCATGGCCCGACATCTCGCTCTCCGGTGAGGACTTCGTGGAGGCGCTCGCTCCGCACGTGGAGACCGAGTGGCCCATCGTTCCCACCGACTTCCACACTGCGGACTTTTTCCTCGCGGCCGCATGCGTGAAGGGAGCTCCGGGCGCGGTCGTCGCGCTGGAGCACTCATTTCTGGCGCGCATTCCCGACTACATCGCGCGCGTATGCCGACCGTCCGACCGAGAACGGCCCGAGGACGTCGCCCAGAACATCGCCGAGCGCCTGGTGGTTCCCTCCGCCGCCGGGCCCGCGCGCATCGCGGAGTACTCCGGTCGTGGTCCCCTGGGGGGCTGGCTGCGCGTGCTTTCGGTGCGCATCGCCCTCAACACCAAGCGGGGCAAGTCGCGCTTCACCAGCCTCGAAGGCCGGCCCGACCGCTACGACGCGCCCACCGGAGTCGACCCGGAGATCGACCTCTTTCGGCTGAAGTACGGCGCCGAGTTCAAATGCGCGCTGGAGGCCGCCTTCGCATCCCTGGACACCGAGCAGCGCGCGCTTCTACGGCTCTATGCCGCGGGCAGCCAGCGGGGCGAGGACCTGGGCAAGGTGCTGGGAGTCGACCGCTCCACCGCCACCCGTCGCCTCGCCCGCGCTCGCGCGCATCTCTTCGCGTTCACCAAGCGCGCCCTCACCGTGAAGCTCGGCATCAGCACCGGCGAGTTCGACAGCATTGCCCGTGTGGTCCACAGCCGCATCGAGCTCACCCTGAGCCGCGTGCTCGGCTCGCGGGCCTGAAGGACCATGAGCTGCCCCACCGAGTCCGCCGTCGCGCGATTCGTCTCCGGCCACGCGAGCGCCGACGAACGGGCTCGCGTCACCGCTCACCTGGCCGACTGCGCGCCGTGCTGTGCGCTCGTGGGCGCGCTCATGGGCACCCGGAGCACACTCTCCGGGGACGATGCGCCGGCGCGCGCTGCTACCGATGCTCCGTCGCCGCTCCCGGCGATTGCCGCAGACTCGCAGGGTCTGGGTCGGTACCGCATCGGCGAGCCCATCGGCGCCGGCGGATCCGGTATTGTGTATTCTGCATACGACTCTCGGCTCGAGCGTAGGGTCGCGCTGAAGATGCTGTGGGCGCAGCGCCCCGTCCTCGGCCAAGAAGCCACGCGTCTCCACCGAGAGGCGCGGGCCATGGCCAAGCTCGCCCATCCGAACGTGGTGCCGGTCTTCGACATCGGTGTCGAGGAAGGGCGGCTCTTCGTGGCCATGGAGCTGGTGGAAGGCGGCACTCTCCGGGCCTGGCTCGCCGCCGGACCGCACCCTTGGCGCGAGGTGCTCGCGCGCTTTCGTCAGGCCGGCGAAGGGCTCGCTGCCGCCCATCGGGTGGGCCTCGTGCACCGCGACTTCAAGCCCGACAACGTCCTCGTGCGCGAGAATGGCACGGTGCTCGTCACCGACTTCGGCCTCGCGCGGGAGATGCGCGCCGGAGACGTCGCGCTCGCGTCCACGCACGGTACGGGCCTCACCAGCGAGACCGGGAAAGTGGGCACGCCGGTGTACATGGCACCGGAGCAATTGCGGGGCGAGCCGGTCGACGTGCGCGCGGATGTTTACGCGTTCTCGGTGGCGCTCTGGGAAGCGCTCTTCGGGGAGCGGCCCTTCGCTTTTGCCCCGCCCAGCGAGCTCTTGACCCGCATCGCCGAGGGGCCAACGGAGCCTCCACCTACGCCGCGTACGCTGGAGCTTCCGGCCTCGCTCGTCCGCGCTCTCCGCAAGGGCATGGCATTCCACCGGGACGCGCGCCCGGGGTCCATCGAAGCGCTGCTGGCGGAATGCGATCCGAGCCCGAAGCCGCCCAAGGCGCCGCGGGCGGCGCTGATCACGATGCTGGTGGGGGCGCTCTTCGCCGGCGGCATCCTCATCGGTCGCGGTACCATGGCTTCGACCGAGCGACCCGTCGCGGTACCCACCATCCAGCAAGCGTCGATGGCGATCCCGACCACGGTCGCCACGCTCGCTTCGTCCGATCCCTCCGACCCACCGTCTTCCTCCGTGCTCGCGCCTCTCGCGTACCCTGCAGTATCGGTGGCGCCCAAGCAC
>JABFRG010000991.1 GCA_013141295.1 Polyangiaceae bacterium | reverse complement strand
CTCCATCTGCGTCATGAAGAGCCGCGTGGTGGACGAGCCGTACGCCCTGCGCATCGTCACCTTCGGGCCCGACGCGGGAAACTGAGGTTCGGCGGAGCTGGCTTTGCGAAAACTTGGCCCGGCGCGCAGCCCTCACGGCTCCGGCGCTGGCGCCCCCGATGATGATGGCCTCCCCGTCGGCCTACCCCGAGGCGAACCAGAAGGGCGGCGGCGGGAACCGCGGCCTCATGATCGGCCTCATCGTCCTCGGCGTCTGCATCCTGCTGGGCGTCGGTGGCGTGGGCGCCATGTTCGCCTTCCGCGGCGACGGCACCTCTGCCAAGAGCGAGCCGAGCGGCGCGGTGAGCGTGGTGCAGCCGGTCGCAACCGGCCCCATCGCCATGAACGATCCGCCGCCCGCCATGACCGGTCCGGCAGCGGTCGCCCCCGGCGTCGGCGCAGCCACGTCGGTTCCCTCGGCCGCGACGCCCACTGGCGGAACGAAGCCGGCGGTGAAGCCGGGCGGCGCTGCGGTGGCCGACAACACCCCGCCTCCGACGAAGCCCGCCGCGGATCCTGCACCCGCTGCCAGCAGCAAGCCCAAGAGCCTTCAGGAAGCGCTCGACCAGGCCGGTGGTGGCAGCAAGCCCGCAGCCGCGGCTCCGGCGGAAGCCACCGCCCCCTTCGATCGCGGCGCAGCCGCGGCGGCGCTCGGCGCGGTGAACGTGCAATCGTGCAAGAAGCCCGATGGTCCCACCGGCTCCGGCCACGTGAAGGTCACCTTCGGTCCCAGCGGCGCGGTGTCTTCGGCCACCGCCGACGCGCCTCCCTTCGCCGGTACCCCGGTGGGTGGTTGCGTGGCGGGCAAGTTCCGCGGCGTGAAGATCCCCGCCTTCGCCGGTAGCTCGGTGAGCGTCGGCAAGAGCTTCACGATCAATTGAACCCGGTGAGCAGCCTCGGTATCGCGTTAGCGCTCGGGGCTGCTTTCATCTTCGGAGTTCGGGTCGGGTTCTCGCTCGCGAGGCGCTGGGCAGAGAAGCCCGCCAAGAAGGTGACGCGCGGAGCGCCGTAAGCGAAACTCTCGCCGTGCGATATCCCCTCCTGCCGCTCGGTCTTCTGGTTGCGGCCTGCGGGGCCAGTGGCGCCCGAGCCCGCGACGCTTCCGACGAAGCACCGGCGATACCGGAGAGCGCCGAAGAGACGCCCGCCGCGACGGAACCGGCAGCCGAAGCCTGGGCAGAGCGAACGCTCGGTCCGACCGTCACAGCGGCCGCCGATCTTCCGTGGCTCGCCTGCCGAAGGGACCCGAGCCTGGAGCGCGCCGCAGCCTACCTGGCGGAGCGGAGGGCACAGGGCAAGAAGGCGCCGACCGCGCGCGGCCTCGAGCTCACACTGCGTCGGTTCGGCAGCCCCCTCCCCTCGCCCCAGGCGAGCGTGCTCTCGGGCAAGGCCCTGCGAGACGAGGATCTTCGGGCCCGCATCCATATCTCTCCGGAGGCTCGCTGCGGCCTGCGCGACGCCACCGCGCCGAACGGTGAGCGGACCGTGGTGCTGGTGGCCGCGGAATCGCACGCGGTGCTCGAGCCCATTCCGACGCGGGCGAGGGTCGGGCAGTTTCTCACCCTGCGGGCCACCACCGATCCCGGCATTCGCAGCGTGCGGGTGTACCTCACCGCCGCCGGCGGTAACGTGCATACTACACCCGTATCCACCGATTCCACCGGCGCATTCGTGGCGCGGTTCGCGGTGGACGCGCCGGGGATGGTGACGGCCCAGGTGGTGGCCGACCTGGCCGATGGACCGCGCCCGGTGCTGGAGGCGCTGGTGTTCGCCGGGCTCGAACCGCAAGACCCGAACGACGAGCCGGCGGATCAAGCGGCCGCGGGCGACGACCACGACAACGGCTCGCTCTACCAGTGGCTCGCCCAGGCCCGTGCTGGCTCTCCTTCGCTCACCCGCGACGAACGCCTCGAAGCCATCGCCCGAACCCACGCCGAGCGCATGCGCGGAAAGCACGTGGCGGCCCACGACGCCGGCGACGGCTTGCCCACCGACCGCGTGGCGCGCCTGGGCGTACGCGAGGTGGGCGAGAACGTGGCCCACGCGCGCTCCCTGCGGGAGGCCCACGCGGCGCTCCTCGAGAGCCCCTCCCACCGGGCCAACGTGCTCTCGAATCGCTTCACCCACGTGGGCATCGGCGTGGCGCGCGACGCCGACGGTTCCTTCTGGGTCACGCAGCTCTTCACTTCGCCGCTGGAGCGCCCGTGAAGCGTCACCTGCTCTTCTTCGCGCTGGCGCTGGGCGCCGCATCGTGTGCAAAGTGCAGCGATTCGACGGACGCGCGGCCGGTGGTGACCGACGCCGCGGTGGGCGCCGACGCTGCCAAGGCCCGCGACGCCGGCATACGCGACGGCGGCCGCGACGCATCCAAGGTGGAGGCCGACGACGACGACGAGCCGCACGCGGACGCCGGTGCGCCGGTGGTTCCTCGTACCGAAGTCCACACCGACGACGATCTCGACGAGCCGGAGTTCAAGGGCCACGGCTTCCCGGCGCTCTCCGAGGACAAGAAGACCCTCGCCTACTTCTTCGTCGACGGCGATCTCGGCCCCACCGCCGGGCACTCGGTGGTCTTCGTCGACACCGCCAAGGGGAAGGTAGAGACCACGTTCACGTTGGTGCGCGCGGGCGAGCTCCTCTCCTACGTCGAGCGCGGAAAGGCCTACGGCAAAGAGCCCTGGCAAGGCCGCGTCGACGCCGCGAACGCCGCGCTCGGCAAGCACAAGTGGACCGCCGTGGCGTACGCGCCCGGCATCGACTGGAACGACGACACCGACGAGGGCTACCAGGGGCCGTCACCGGTCGACGGGCTGCTCATCGGCATCGCCGACCGCAAGAAGCCCACCACGCTGGTGGTGAAGGACATCGCCTCGAGCAAGGTGCTCCTGGAGCGCGACGTGAAGA
Organism: Polyangiaceae bacterium; assembly: GCA_013141295.1. Lineage (GTDB taxonomy): Bacteria > Myxococcota_A > Polyangia > Polyangiales > Polyangiaceae > JABFRG01. The sequence goes on along the minus strand of JABFRG010000991.1, from coordinate 334 downwards.
GCTGGCAGAAGAATACCCGCGGCAGCCTGGGCTTCTTCGACTACGCCGCGAGCCGCGAGCTCTCCATCTGCGTCATGAAGAGCCGCGTGGTGGACGAGCCGTACGCCCTGCGCATCGTCACCTTCGGGCCCGACGCGGGAAACTGAGGTTCGGCGGAGCTGGCTTTGCGAAAACTTGGCCCGGCGCGCGCGCCTCTGCGATGTGCGTAAACCATGAAGGCAACGCTCCGCACCCAAGTCTCCTCGCGCTCGCTGACTTCCCTCGCCGCCGTCGCCGCGGCTGCTGCGTTCGCCCTCGGAGGGTGCGCGTCTGCCAAGCCGCACGCCCGGGCGCC